>JADJOB010000001.1:300000-600000 GCA_016714025.1 Saprospiraceae bacterium
CAGTCCGGTTGGAGATAATCTGGCTACACGTCCATTGATTCTTTATTATCACACTGGAAACTTTTTACCTTATCCACAAAATGGAAGTGTAAGTGGTACAAGACGCGATTCAACCTGTGTTGAAATTTGTACACAATTAGCTAAAATGGGATATGTTGTTGCATCCGTTGACTATCGTCTTGGATGGGATCCTGTAAATACCAGCAAAGACGTTCGTGTATATACCTTAATCAATGCTGCATACCGCGGTGTTCAGGATGGACATACCTGCATACGATTCTTTAAAAGAGATGTAACTGAATTTGGTAATCGTTTTGGTGTTGATACTTCCCGTATCACAATATGGGGACAGGGAACCGGCGGTTATGTCGCTGCTAACTTAGGTGCATTAGACAGTTATGGAAAAATTCCAACTGCTTCAAATGGTAAATTTTTAATCAACACACCCGTCGGAATTCTTCCAATGGTTATTGAAGCAATCAATGGAAATTTAACGGGTACCACGGTAGGTACGGTTCCTCCAGGATTTGGTGCCTTATTGGGTGTTCCAGATGGCGACACCTTATGCTATCCAAACCATGTTGGATACCAATCCGGATTCCAACTTGGAGTTAACATGGGTGGAGCTGTAGGCGATTCTGCCTGGATTGATCCAGGTCAACCACCGGTTATTTCTATGCACAGTACAACCGACCCATTTGCACCTTACAAAGAAGGTCTTGTGTTAGTTCCAGTAACTCCACCTCTTGAAGTAGTTCCGGTTCAAGGAAGTTACCTCATTCAATATTTGAATACAGCATTTGGTAACAACGAAGTTTTTAGTACGAAGTCGAAATTATTTAACGACCCATATACATTGGCTGCTAATCAATTAAACGATGGATTGGATGGTCTGTATCCATTAGTTAGAGAAAGTCCATATGATTCAAGTCCTTGGGATTATTGGGATCCAGCAACAAACATCAATCATGCCAGAGGCTTGCAAACGAATCCAGATATGTCAAAAGCTAAAGCACTTCGCTTTATTGATACCTTAATCAATTATGTAAAGCCTAGAGCTTGTTTGGCATTGGGTCTCAATTGTGATCTTAGCAGATATACAGGAATTACGAATCTGGATCCGTCTACAGTTGGTTTAGATGTTGTACCTAATCCTGCACAAGATCAAATTGTAGTAAAAACAGATGCTGCTTTTCCAATTCAATCTATTACCATATTAGATTTAAACGGACGCGTTTATAACACCATTTCAAAAATTAATTCAAACAGTGTTACAATCAATCGCGATGAACTTAAATCTGGTATTTACTTTTTGAAAATTCATTTCAACAAAGGAGAGAGTTTTTCAAAAGTTGTGTTTAAGTAAAAAAAATAAATAATTATTTTAAAGGGTTGCTTTAATCAAGCAACCCTTTATTTTTTAATGTCAGAACATGCAATACAGAAAATTAGGGCATTCCGGATTACAAGTCAGTTTACTTTCATTTGGTTCCTGGGTGAGTTTTCACAATCAAGTAGACCAACAACTTGCTGCAAAGCTCATGGCTTATGCATATGATAAAGGCATAAACTTTTTTGATAATGCAGAAGTCTATGCCCATGGCAAAGCAGAAATAATCATGGGTCAGGTTCTTAAATCCATGCAATGGGATCGAAGCAGTTACCTGGTATCCAGTAAAGTCTTTTTCGGGCGAGGAGATAAAAGACCCAATATGACCGGATTGAGTCGCAAACACATTCGGGAAGCCTGCGATGAAGCGTTAATTCGAATGCAATTAAATTATCTGGATTTGTTTTTTGCCCATCGCCCGGATAAAAACACACCCATCGAAGAAACCGTGTGGGCTATGAATCAATTAATCCATGCCGGAAAAATCCTTTATTGGGGAACATCGGAATGGTCTGCTCAGGAAATCATGGAAGCCCATCTCTGGGCAAGACAATATCATTTAATCGGGCCTACCATGGAACAGCCTCAATACAATATGCTTACAAGAAATAAAATTGAAGTTGAATACAGTCAAATTTTTAAAACCGTTGGACTTGGAACGACCATATGGTCTCCATTGGCCTCTGGCATATTAACTACCAAATATCTCAACAATCAAATTCCTGAAGGAAGTCGAATGGCATTACCAGAATACCAATGGTTAAAAGAAAAAAATTTACTACCTGAAAATTTAAAAATAGCAAGCCAATTAAATCTACTTGCACAGCAACTGAATACAACACTTCCTAAATTGGCAATTGCCTGGTGTGCACAGAACCCAAACGTAAGTACAGTCATTTTAGGGGCTACCCGATTGGAACAATTGGAAGAAACCATTGAATCTTTAGATGCATTGCCTTTATTAACAAAAGAAGTAAATGAACAAATTGAGAATATATTAAATAACAAACCTGCAACAACACCCTATTGAGTCCTGTTCTATTTTTGTATAAACTATTTGACGTATGAAATATCTTGCCTTGTTTTTATTCTCCTGCTTTACATTCAATGCGTTTTCACAATGCGATTATTCCTCTGGGCGTTTTGCAGTTGCATCTGAGAAGAAATTGCTTTACGGCATACTCCCGGATTACAGAGACTTACAAGATTCCTTGTTTTTGGATATTTATTACCCCATTGGATCTCCTGAAATTCAAAAACCGCTTGTCATTTGGGCATTCGGCGGTGGTTTTTTTCAAGGCGCCCGTGAAGATTTTGCTGCCGTTTGTAGTGATCTGGCGAGCCGGGGCATTGTTTCTGCTACCATAGATTATAGAATTGGCTTTGATGGACCGTATCCGACCTTAGGTCCGCCATTTTCTTATGATGTTGCCGAAATTATTAGAGCTGGTTACCGCGGTGCCACCGATATGAAAGGAGCCATTCGATTCTTAAAAGCAAAATCCAACCAATATGGAATTGATTTGGACAGGATTTGGATTGGAGGAGCAAGCGCTGGGTCAATTGTTGCCTTAAATGCTGCATTTCTTGATCTGCCATCTGAAAAACCAAAAGAAACTGGCGCCATCTCACCCATTGGGACAAAAATACGATCCGATTTAGGACCCATTGAAGGAGTGCTTAACCAAAATGGTTATGATTCAAAAATTCAGGGTGTCTTCAATATTTTTGGAGCATTACTGGATACGAATGCAATCAATACGGATAATAAAATTGCAGTGTTTTCTTATCATCAAATCCAGGATCCGGTGGTTCCTTGTGATGCAAGGCCTCCATACTATAACTATACCTTTATTTCAAATAACTATCCAGTTGCTTATGGAACCTGTGTAATAACAGAACGTCTAAAAAACATTGGGATGGACCCACTGTATTACGAAACATGGATTTACCAGGGCAATCAACATGCTACCCATGACAATGAAGCCGTCATCGATTTTCTATTGCAACAAGCAAAACCATTTTTCTGTAAAACAATTACAAATTCCAGCACTGAAACCTCACAACCACTAGATGGTGTTTATATTATTCCAAACCTGGTTTCTGATTATTTTGAAATTAAAAATGCACCAGACCAATTTGGCTTTACTATTTTCAATGCAGCCGGACAAATTTTAACACATGAAAACAGAACTACTAATCATTTAATTCAGGTTTCCAATTATAAATCCGGAGTTTATTTTATGACGATTTATAATGGTTCTTCACAAAAAACCTTGCGTTGGATTAAATATTAATTTATTCTGTTCTCTTAATGAAATACGATGTACTGATTGCCGGAGCCGGCATTGTGGGGGTATCTACAGCCTATCAGCTGCTTAGCAGATCTCCGGATTTGCGCATCGTGCTTTTAGAAAAAGAAGCCGAGCCTGCAATGCATCAAACGGGCCATAATTCGGGTGTCATGCATTCCGGAATTTATTATAAACCTGGATCGTATAAAGCCTGGAATTGCATACAAGGCTATCAAATGCTGGTAGAATATTGTAATAAACATGACATTCCATATAATTTAATCGGCAAATTAATTGTAGCGAATCATGCCAATGAAATTCCTAAATTAAATCAAATTTATAATAATGGAATTCAAAACGGACTACAGAATTTAAAATTACTGAATCAGGACCAGGTTACAGAAATTGAAAAAAATGTACGCTGTTTACAAGCGATCCTGATTCCTCAGTCTGGAATAATTGACTACAAGAAGGTGGTTAAAAGTCTTGCATTAAATATTAGCAAAAATGATTCCCAGATTGACACAAATAAAAAAATCATAAGTGTCCAACAAAAAAACAATCAACTTATTGTTCGGTGTTCAGATCAATCTGAATATGTAACTGATTTTTTTATTAATTGTTCCGGACTGCAATCAGACCGGATTGCGAAAATGTGTGGATTAAAATTAAATTTTAAAATCATTCCATTTAAAGGAAATTATTTTAAATTAAAACAAGAAAAAAAAGACATTGTCGAGCGACTCATCTACCCGGTACCTGATCCCCAATTTCCATTCTTGGGAATCCATTACACCCGATTGATGAATGGCGATCAAACCTTAGGACCAAATGCTGTTTTAGTATTGGACAGAGAAGGATATTCAAACCATGCATTTGATTTAAAGGATAGCATGGACATTATAAATTATTCCGGTTTTTGGAAATTAATTGCCAAGCACTGGAAAACCGGAATTTCTGAATATCGCAGGAATTATTCTAAAGCATATTTTGCAGCAAAAGCCTGTGAAATGACTCCAGGCATCGAACCACAAGACCTTGAACCAGCTGGTTCCGGAATCCGTGCCCAACTGGTAGACGATCAGGGATCCATGGTAGAGGATTTTGTACGCCTCCGCAGTGCGAATATGATCCATGTTTGCAATGCCCCTTCACCTGCTGCAACTGCCGGACTTTCAATTGGCAAACAAATTGCAGATTGGTATTTTGAGAAGGATTAATATTTACAGTTCCCTGGATTTGATTGTATCTTTGCACACCTTTAAAACATGAAAACGAATAATACTTACCAGGCTATTTGCAGGAATACTAAGATTCAAAAAAGTTTTGATGAAATTGAATCAATTCCTTTAAAAAAAACAAACCCCAATCAATTTTACCTATTGCATAAAAATAGAAATTTTAGTTTCGAATTTATAGATGCAAATCTTGAAAAAAATTGTATTGAATTAAAAAGTTCCAATAAAATTTTCCAAGTTCAAATTAATGGACCCATACAACAATTAATTCAAACATTGGGTTATCATGAAGGCAAAGCCAAACACACCGATGCCTTGCTCGCTCCCATGCCGGGAGTCGTATTGGATATTTTAGTCACTCCGGATGCAACTGTTGCGAAAGGAGATCCATTAATCGTTTTGGAAGCCATGAAAATGGAAAACATACTCCGGGCATCTCATGATGGCGTCGTTAAAAATATTTTTGTTATAAAAGGCGACAAAGTGGAAAAAAATAAAATTCTAATTTCTTTTATCTGAGTGTATGAATTCAGATTCGATAAATAAAATCTGGCCAAAACAAAATCTGGATTCCTGGATCGAACAAATTAAAAAAGAAAATCCTAATCTAGAAATTGCCCAGGCTGATCGGAAAATAGATGACGCGATTACGGTCAAAGCATTTCCGTTTTATACGGATGGTTTAATGGCAAGCACCATTCATTCAGATTCCTTTCCTTTTAAACCGTGGAAATGTGGAATTCATATACAACTCAGCGATGCGAAACAGAACAATGAATTTTTACTCCACGCATTAAAAAATGGAGCAGATTACATCAGCCTTGAATGCAATTTATCTATGGATGGTGATTACCTTGATATCTTGCTTCATACCATTCAATTGGATCTCATTACGAGTCATTGGAACGTTTACGATGATACGACAGCACATGAAATTGAAACTTATATCTTATTAAATCATCCAGGCTCTGAATTTTATATCAATCATATCACCGGTGACTTTTCAGAAAAAGCCAAACATCTGTTCGTTTCATTACCAACATACAATAGCATCAGTTGGACTAAGGCATTGAGTACTCTGTTTAACTTTCTTTCAAAAACAAATTTGACTTCTGAGAAACTAATTATATCAATAAATCTTGGCCACGACTTTCTGGTAAATGTTGCTTCTGTCCGTGCACTTAAATTGCTTTTACGACAATTTGAAACGGTCTTTCAAATTAATTTGAATCCCCATTTTGCACTTACAATTGATCCATCGGTAATGGATGATTCAATTAATTCAAACCTGATCAGTTTATCAAGCATTGCACTTTCAGCCGCTCTCTCAAGTCCTGATGTAATTATATTACCCTCATCAGACCAAGCATTGGAGAATAAAAATAAAAAATGGTTGCGTACTTCTGTCCATCTACTGCAGATTTTGCAACATGAAGCTTTTTTAAATCAAACACCTGATCCATTATCTGGTTCGTATAGCATAGAAAACTTAACAGAACAAATTGCCGAACATTTATGGAACAGTATTCAATTGAGTTTAAATTATGATTAGTAAAATACTTATAGCCAATAGAGGAGAGATTGCTTTACGTATTATCCGTACTGCAAAGAAAATGGGTATTAAAACAGTTTCCATATTTAGTGAAGCAGATCGCTATGCCCGGCATACGCTTGCTGCAGATGAAGCTATTTATATTGGTGAATCTGCATCCAGAGATTCCTATTTAAAAATGGATCGCATTCTGCAAGCCGCCATTGACACAAATGCAGATGCCATTCATCCAGGCTATGGTTTCTTAAGTGAAAATCCGGCTTTTGCAAAATTAGTGGAATCATCATCTATAAAATTTATTGGTCCACCTGCTTCCGCAATGGAAAAAATGGGTAGTAAAATTGGAGCTAAACAAACTGCTACAAAAATGAACGTTCCTTTAGTTCCCGGAACGGATCATGCGATTCACTCTTTAGAAGAAGCCAAACTAATCGCCACTCAAATTGGATTTCCATTATTAATTAAAGCATCCGCAGGTGGTGGTGGAAAAGGAATGCGTATTGTCAATTCATTGGATGAATTAGCGCAACAATTAAAATCAGCCGGAAATGAGGCCATGGCTTCCTTTGGTGATGCTTCTGTTTTTATAGAAAAATATATTTCAAAACCAAGACATATAGAAATTCAGATTTTTACAGATTCATATGGCAATGGCATTCATTTATATGAACGTGAATGCAGCATTCAAAGAAGGCATCAGAAAATTATTGAAGAAGCCCCATCAAGTTGCTTATCCCCGGAACTGCGTGAAAGAATGGGCCAAGATGCTTTGAAACTCGCCATGGCTTGTGGCTATGTAGGTGCAGGAACTGTTGAGTTTTTAGCCGATGAGTATTTGAATTATTATTTTCTTGAAATGAACACGCGATTGCAAGTTGAACATACCGTGACTGAAATGATAACCGGTATAGACTTAGTCCAATTGCAGATTGAAATTGCAGATGGCAAGAAATTAAATTTAAATCAGCAAGACTTAAAAATCAATGGACACAGTATTGAACTCCGTATTTGTGCGGAAGATCCATTGAATCAATTTTTACCTAGTACCGGAACCCTGGAGATGTATCGCCCGCCAACAGATCAAAGCATCCGATTGGATGATGCATATTGTGAAGGAATGGAAATTCCAATACACTATGATCCATTAATTGGAAAATTGATTTCACATGGTTCAAATCGCTTGGAGGCAATTGAAAAATTAAAAATTGCAATCAATCAATTTCAAATAAAAGGTATTGAAACCACCCTTGATTTTGGAAGCTATGTATTAAATCATCCTGAATTTATTCGGGGTGATTTTGATACTGGATTTATTCAGAAAAATTATGAAGCTTATCTGGCAAAAAACGAGGATGTGGAATTTGAAGAAGCAGCAGCCTTAGCTGCACTGAAAATTTATATAATGCAAATTAAGTCCCCTAAAATAAGTTCAGGACTTGTAACAAATTGGAAAAGCAACAGAAAAACTTATAACTAATTGTTGCATGCTGGATTTAAAAAAAATCAAAAATCTAAAGTGGACTCATCCGGATCTTCCTGCGCCGGAAGCAATAAACACATTTGATACCTCCGAATCGATTGTCATAAAATCTTATTTGAATCCAGCAGAGTTGGATGAAAATTATAAATATTATGTTTCAGGAATTGCCCCGTTTTTACGAGGCCCCTATGCAAGCATGTATTTAAATCAGCCATGGACGATCAGGCAATATGCTGGTTTTTCAAACGCTAAGGACAGCAATGCATTTTATAAAAAAAATCTGGCAGCAGGACAAAAAGGATTATCTGTTGCATTTGATTTAGCTACCCACCGCGGATACGATTCTGACCATCCTCGCGTACGGGGGGATGTCGGAAAAGCAGGTGTTGCCATTGATAGCATCGAGGATATGAAAATATTATTTGATCAGATTCCTCTGGATCAGATTTCAGTATCCATGACCATGAATGGTGCCGTGCTTCCGATTCTCGCATTTTATATTGCATTGGCCGAAGAACAAAACATACCAAGTCATAAACTATCCGGCACGATTCAGAATGATATCTTGAAGGAATTCATGGTTCGAAATACTTACATCTATCCACCAGAGCCTTCCATGAAAATTGTATCTGATATTTTTAAATATTGCTCAGCAAATCTTCCCAAATTTAATGCAATAAGTGTCAGTGGATATCACATGCAAGAAGCTGGTGCATCTGCTGAGATTGAATTAGCCTATACCCTGGCTGATGGATTAGAATACATCCGAACCGGCTTAAAGGCAGGATTAGACATTGATGATTTTGCTCCCAGGATTTCATTCTTTTTTGGAATTGGGATGAATTTTATGATGGAAGTGGCTAAGCTGAGAGCTGCCAGGTTGTTATGGGCCGAATTGGTTTCAGAATTCAAACCTAAAAATCCAAAATCACTGGCATTAAGAACCCATTGCCAAACTTCAGGCTGGAGTCTTACTGAGCAAGAACCTTTTAATAATGTCGCTCGAACGTGTATTGAAGCCTTAGCTGCGGTTTTTGGAGGCACCCAGTCCCTACATACCAATTCACTGGATGAAGCCATTGCCCTCCCCAGTGAATTTTCAGCAGGCATTGCCAGAGATACTCAATTATATATTCAAAGACAAACGAAGATTTGTAATACGGTAGATCCTCTTGGTGGTTCTTACCAAATAGAATATTTAACAAATCAGTTATACACTAGAAGCAAAAAGCTCATTCAGGAAATAGAGGAATTGGGAGGCATGACAAAAGCAATTCATATTGGTTTGCCCAAATTAAAAATTGAAGAAGCAGCAACCAAAAAACAGGCACGAATCGATTCTGGCATCGATTCAATCATAGGGGTTAATATCTATAATGAACGCCAGGAAGCTTCTGAATTTGAAATTCTGGAAATCGATAATGCCAGAGTGCGTGAAGAACAAATAGAACTTTTAAAAACCATTCGTTTAAACAGAAATCAAGAATTAGTGCAAGCTTGTTTAAACGAATTAGAGGCCCTGGCCCGTAATGGAAATGGCAACCTGCTGGAATGTTGCATCCGGGCAGCAAAGGCCCGTGCCACTCTTGGAGAGATCAGCCAGGCACTTGAAAATGTGTTTGGCCGTTATACATCTGACCCAAAAATTGTTTCTGGAGTATATTTCAAAAGTTTTCAGGAAAAACCAATGATGAATGAAGTCATTAAATTATCAGACGACTTTGCCAAATTAAATGGCAGACGTCCGCGCATCCTGGTTGCAAAATTAGGTCAAGATGGTCATGACCGCGGTTCCCGTATTGTCGCAACCGGGTTTGCTGATTTAGGTTTTGATGTTGACATTGGCCCATTATTTCAAACTCCTGCTGAAGTGGCAAAACAAGCTGCAGAAAATGATGTCCATGTGATTGGGATTTCTTCACTCACAGCGAGTCATAAAACTTTGGTCCCTGAATTAATTCAGGAATTAAGCCAAATTGGCCGTTCAGATATTTTAGTGGTTCTAGGCGGCATCATCCCGGAAAAGGACTTTGAATTTTTATATAATCAAGGTGTGATCGCCATATTTGGTCCGGGTACTCCGGTTCCTACTGCAGCTAAAACCGTTCTTCTCAAATTATTAGCGCGATACTAAATAATTAGCATTATTAATGTTGGCGGATAGGTAATAGTTGTTAGGTGATCGTTGTTAGTTGATAGTTGTTAGTTGATAGTTGTTAGTTGATAGCAGGAACTGTGGCTTCCTTGCTTCCTTGCTTCCTTGCTTCCTTGCTTCTTTACTTCTTTGCTTCTTTGCTTCTTTGCTTCCTTGCTTCTTTGCTTCTTTGCTTCTTTGCTTCTTTACTTCTTTGCTTCTTTACTTCTTTGCGCCTTTGCGCCTTTGCGTCTCTGCGTGAAATCAATTAGTTGTTAGTTGATAGTTGTTAGTTGATAGCAGGAATTGTGGCTTCCTTGCTTCCTTGCTTCCTTGCTTCCTTGCTTCCTTGCTTCCTTGCTTCCTTGCTTCCTTGCTTCCTTGCATCCTTGCTTCTTTGCTTCTTTACTTCTTTGCGCCTTTGCTTCTCTGCGTGAAATCAATTAGTTGTTAGGTGATCGTTGTTAGTTGATAGCAGGAACTGTGGCTCCCTTGCTTCCTTGCTTCTTGGCTTCTTTGCGTCTCTGCGTGAAATCAATTAGTTGTTAGTTGATAGTTGTTAGTTGATAGAAGGAATTTACCCTTACCTAAACTGAAAGTATTGAAAAATTGAAGAATTGCAACATTGCAGCATTGTAGCATTGTAGAATTGTAGAATTGTAGCATTGTAGCATTGAAGAATTGAAGAATTGAAGAATTGTTGCATTGAAGAAGTGATCAAAAAACAAATAAAACAAAAAGGCTGCCCAAATGGGCAGCCTTTTTATTTTTCAAACATGATTAAATGTTTATTTCAATTTAGTCATTCGCTTAGTAGCTGTGTGGCCTGCACCATCTAATTGATAGTATAGTACACCAGAGTTTTCGATCTCATCTTTCTCGATCTTCAAGGTATTTAAACCTTTCACACCTTTGATGTCATAAACCCGAACAACTTTTCCTGTAACATCATAGATTGTCAATAAAGCAGGACCTGCATTTGGTAATCTGAAGCTGATTGAAGTTTCAACCTCAAATGGGTTTGGTGAATTTTGGTATAATTCAAATACACCACTTTCAACAACACCATTGTCCGTACGAACACTTAAGTCAACTCCTTTAATATCCAATTTAGCATTGTATGCTTCTGCAGCAGTAATGTCACTGGTAATTGCCAACAGTTCTTCAATATTAACATCTTTCATTGCTGTAAATGTCAATGAGAATAACACATCGTCTTTACCAAAGCTTAATCCTTCTTTATTATTCCAGCTGGTTGTGATGATTCCATTTTCAAGAGATTTCATTCCGAAATTAGATTCATCCACATTAAGAACTCCAGATTTTAATTCAGTATAAACCATTGCTTCCTGATCAAATTTCAGAGTAAACTGGTACCCTGCAATATCATTAAAGTTGCTTGATTTAAACTCAACTGTATAGGTCTCACCGGCTTTCAATTTACCACTTTCAATTTCTAAATGAAGTTGGTCATTATGTCTGCTGGAAATTCCACTGAAGTTATGCGCTTGTGCATTGTTCGTAACATCTCCCATTTTAATTGCTACAAAATCTTCATTATGCTTACCAGCATCTGGCATAGGTATAACTGCTTCTCTTGGAGCTTTAAATGGATATGTAGGATCGATAAATGTGTAAAGTGTAGGTACAAACGTCCAGGATTGTACTTTACTGAATTCTGATGTAATACCCAAAATCAATCTTCTGATTTCAGAAACGTCAGCTGAAGTTATTGTAGCACTGTTATTAACATCTGCTGCAATCAGTTTATAAGGACTGTTCAAGCTTTCGATTCCAAGAATATGTCTTTGGATTTTAACGATGTCTGCAGTTGATACTCCGTTGATTGGATTATCAGTTCTGAATGGTCTAACGACATATTCTGAAGCAGGACCGTAATCCAAATCTCCAAACATAAAGTGTCCATCAGAATGTGTAATCACTTGTTTTTTCATTGAAGCACCTACATACATCTGAACATCGCCAAATTCAGTTTCCTCACCTTTCTCTGTCTTCAGATCTCCAGTGATTCTACCTTTCGCTGCTCCAGTATTAGGACAAACATCTTGATTGTCTTGTACGATGATTACTGTTTTGCAGTAGTCAGTATTTCCTTCTTCATCTTCTACCCACATTTGAACATCTACTAACAACTCGTCATTTGCACCTGCTGCTACGAAATCATCACAGCATATTGTAATGCTTGTTGCATTTGGATCTCCATTGAAATAGAATAATAAGTCATCCTGATCTGTACAATTGTCAAAGCTTCCTCTATCCAAATCTTTTGCCCAGATTGTTACGCACTTGCTTGTTGGCATTGGTACAGTAATTACTCCGGTCAAACAATATGGTGTTGGTGCTTTGCAATCTTTGATTTCAAATAATTGGCATAATGTTCCAATGTTTCCGCAACCATCTTCTACAAACCAGCAGATCTTATGGATACCAACTGGATAGTTACCGCTTGCATCGAATGGATTGTTTTCATCGTCAGCAGCTGGGTTATGGTGGAACAATGGTGTACGACCTGCAGCAAACTCTTTACGAGTTAATGGACCTACTTTATAGTCATAACCAGAATGCGCTCCTATTCCATCATTGAACAAATCAATTTTATAGTCATAGAATAACCAATCCAATGGGCTACAGTTATCTGTTGCATCTGCTGTTAAGCTGATGTGACCATAACAAATGTTGTCTGTTGCATTCTTAACTGCTGGTTCGCAATCTCCTACGCTGATACTTACAACTGGTTTGTCTGTGTCATGAACTTTGATAATCTGTAAATATTCCCAACGACCTTTTGTAGGATCGATGCTTGGATCGTATTGACACCAGTCAATTACTGTCCAATGACGTAATACTTTGAAGCATGCATCTGGTTCGATTGTGAATATTTCATCCACGTACTCGATACTGATTAATGAACAAAGATCATCTGCACCATTTTCTACAACTGGTCTTCCTAATAATGGATTGTCTGGGCTGATGTCAGCTCCACAACCATCAATAGTAGTTGCCTGACCTGTACAGTTACCTGGCCAGGTAATGTCATCATCAGGATCGCAATTGTCTGCTCCGTTGATATAGAATGGATCGCAATCAACAACCCAGATAATCTGAGTTCCTGTTACACTTACTCCATTTGGTCCACGAGCTACGATCGTACGGGTAATTTGACCCTGACCGCACTCTCTGTTATCATTTACACTGATGGTTGGTGTATTGCCGCAATTGCTTAAGACATATCCGTCAAATCCCCAAACCAATTCATATTTTCTGTCATAATGAGCTGTATCAAACAAACTTCTGTAGTAATCACAAGCTCTGTTCCAAGCTGGTGGATTTGATGGTGGTGCACCAGGTACATAACCAGGATATCCGGTAATGTCATTGCGCACACAGTAATTGTAACATACTAAGTCGTTAGTCACAACTTTATGACGATCTCCTAAGTCAGTCACAACACGTCCAAATGTAGGATCGTTTGGATCATCTAATTTATCTACATCAAACCAGAACCAGCAGCTCACCACAATATTTGGTGGAGGTACTACTGTTGGTACACCTTTATCCTGAACTTCAATTTCAATCATGCAGTCACTGTAATGACCAAACAAGTTTCCATTTTGATTCATTCTACTTGGTGCAATCGGACCGTCACCTGGCTCAAGATCAAATACTCTTAATACCACCATGATTTTCTTACCTACATCAGAGCAGCAGAATTTCACATGGTCATCAAAATAAATTTGATTGCCATCTAAGATCGAATTGTCATCACCATTTACTCCAGCACAGTTTGTACCGTTATCCGCCTGATTTGCATTGCTACCATTGTTGGTTCCTCTTAACTGATCCATACGGATTGCCTTAAAGAATACATGGGCTTTGCAGTTATCAAATGATCCGTCATTAATGTCTTCAGCGAAAATCTTTCCATAGTTATCACCAGCTGATTGATTGCCGGAAATGCTAACCACGATATTTCTATCACACACAGCAACTGGAGGTGTGTTATCAATAACGTTTACTTTGATAGATTTTTCTGTTTTATTACCACAAGCATCTTGCGCTGTAATAATTACATTATGAATTCCTAATTTCATATTGATGATGATCCAGCTTCCATCTGCTTGTTGGATTGGTGTTCCAGTCCAAGAGCGAACAGTATAGCTTACTGAATCAGAACAATTGTCGGTAATCCATGGGAATGGAACTTCCCAAGTACCATCACAAGTCCAAGGACCTGTACCTACGATTACAGTATCAGGATAAGCAACTTTTGGTCCTTCCTGATCCAATACCTTAATTACCTGAATGTATTCTACAGGGTTTACGCCAGCTAATGGTGGTAAACACATGTTTCTAACTTTCCAGTAACGAAGTATTTCATAACCGTTTGCACAAACATCATAAACCTCATCATCATATCTGATAGAGAGATTACATTCTTTATTGTCCTTGCTTAATGGTTGACCGCCCAATGATGGAATACCGGTTCCTAACCATTTAACAACCTGAGTTGGTCCCCAACATGCACCACTGTTTCTCCAGTTTGGATGCTCATCGTAATAAATTGGACTTGGGTTTGGATGCTGATCATTTACACCACCTTCCAAATAATTCCAACCTAAACGTTTTGGTATTCTATCTCCACTTAAATCTCTAGTAAATGGATCTACAATACTTGGATCACCACCGGTTGCATACCAGTATGCGCTATCCAACAAGTATCCATCAACACAATATGGTGAAGGTAAGATATGTGGAGTAACGTCTTTATCGTAACGTTTTTCATTACATTTCAATGCTGGTAAATCCAGGTTATCATAACTGCGTGGCCATTCAATTGCACTTAAGTCAAATCCTCTTACGCGGATGGTTTGAGTACACTGTGAGCCATTACCCAATTCATTGGTAACAGTAAATGTTCTGTGAATAATGAATGCAATTGGGAAATCGCAATCTCTTGCTTTTTCAATTACATCATCCCAATGAATGTCATAATCAAATACACATGTTGTAATAAGTGGATTACCTAAAACAGATGGATCCAATGAAGAATTACAAGGAACTGTGGTATCTCTTGGACAAGAAATAGAAGGAGTTGCTTTGTATTCAATACAAACTTTGCTCCAGCATTTATTTCCTGTTGTAGGATCAATTACAGTTACTTTGAAACATCTTCCGATATCAGCCGTAGTAAAGTTGTTACTATGTCTGGCACCAGTAATCCAATCTTCAATTATTAATGTGAATTTGTCTTTACATCCGTAGTTAATACCTGCCAATAATTCATCAGCAGTTAATGTACCTGTACAATTTGGACCTAAAGAGAAGTTTATCTGATCATGGCAAGCTAAGTCTGTGCCATTTGGACTAAACTCATTTACTGTGATCGTCCAGGTACATACTGAACTATTTCCTGCTCTGTCTGTGATCGTTGCTCTGATTACATGAACACCAATACTCAATTGAGAATTTAATGGTGGATCAACAACCAAACGAGTTGAATCACAATTTTCAAACCAGTTTAATGCTGGGTTAACTTCAAGGAATGCAAAGCACTCTCCACCCTGAAGATTAATAGTATAATCTTTTGGACAGTTTAAGAATACTGGTCTTTGCGTATCGCGAACAGTTACTTTAAACTCACAAGTACCTGTATTTCCAGACATGTCAGTCAATGTGTACACTACGCGAGTCATACCAACATCAAAACGCTGTGTGGTTTTAGAACCATTTGCAACGCGACCTCCTATTGGAACTTTTGGCAATGGTGCACCTGCCATTGGAACTGGGATGTACTCAACATCAACAGTACCCATACAACAGTTGTCCATTACATCCGGATGAATCCACATTAAGTCAGCAGCACACAAGTTTGGAATGTTGCTTATGATGGTATCTCTTTGAGCATATGCTCTTTGAGAAATGATCGTCAATGACCAAGAACTCAAGGTAAGTGAAGATGGAGCAGGTGAATTGTTTTCAACCTCCAATCTCCAGGTACCTGCTGCGGATTTAGGACACAATACTGAAAGTGGTTGATCTGGTTTATAGTTTAAGCCAGTTCCTAAAGTTCCACAATTTGCCGCATTGATCTTAGTAGGATCTAGATCTGATATTCTGAAGGCATTGATATTGGTTGTACCATTACAATTGCCATCATTCCACAATCTGATTCTTGTTCCATCTGGATGGATCAAGGTCACTTCTGAATTTGCAAAGTTTGTTACTGTTAAGTTTAAGTTTCTTACCCAAACATCAATGATCTTAGTTGCAGGATTTGCAGGAACTGTTAAACTAAAGCTAGTACAGCTTGGTCCAGTTGCAGTACCTGTTAAACCTGAGAATGTTAAAGTATCATTGGTTGCACACATTGGAGTTTCAGTATCTCTAACCAATACATTGAAACAACAAGTTGCTTTTTGAGCAGCAATTGTTTGTACTGAAGTAGTTAAACCATTGGATGGGAATACATAAGGCAACAATATTGGATTCACTGAACCAATACTTGCTGGCTCGCAAGCTTCTGCCAATCTCCAGTCATTAGCTGAATTATTGTCGAAGATGCACCATCTGTAGTAAGAACCACGGTCGTTATTTGTTGCACTGGTTCCACTCCAACCAGCTGCAGTCATAGCAGGTGTACCCTGACCAATAATATTATAGCCATTGGTTGTAACTGCGTCTACATTGCGTAAGCCCAGGTGATTTAAAACATAACCTCTTGGCATGTTTATAGCCACCTCAGGTAAGTTCATGTTGTAGAAGAACCTAGCAGGATTGTCTGGGAAACCAGGTATTGCTGCACCAACGTGTAAAGTCAACACGCCGCCTGCTGGTAATACCGGTCCAGGCATATTTGGTAAAGTATAGGTACCAACCAATGCTCCACCCTGGAAGATTTGAAGAGACAAACAACTTACATCAATTGATGATGGTCCGAAGTTAGTAATCTCCACATAATCCCCATTGGTATCAGAAGGAGCAATAAATGTAGGCAGTGGGCTGGTTGTACCAACTACTGTCGCATCTATTTGCTGGGTCACTTCAGTAATCAACAAGATCGGTTGATCTTGTACGGTATAGCATACAGAATTATTTCCTTTAGGGAAATTACTTCCGCTTGCATCGCGAATGCCTTTCTTAAGGGTATCGCCTGCTTCATTTTTAATAACGTATAATACAGCAGTATGCGGACAAACATCTTTAACAGATGCAGGTGCAAGACCTTGTAAATTATTTACACCACAAACACCTGGAGTATTTTCTACATCCACGTTTGCAGGACAAGTTATTGTTGGAACATCCCAGTAATCATTTACAACTACTTTAATCGTACAAGTATCTCTGTTATTGCAAAGATCTCTTGCTTCGTATTTCAATATCGTTGTACCTACTGGGAATCTGTATTGTACTGGATTTGGACCATAGATCTGAGTAATAACAATACTGTCTTGATGTGTGCAATTATCAACTGCAATCAATTTTGGTACTGTTACATATGCATCGCAATGATCCGCTTCTGCATTTTGTACAATAGGAGGAGGACAATTCAAGAATCTTGGTCTGGTGGTATCAACAATTGCAAAACGTGCACGGCTGGTAGTAAAGTTACCGCAGTCGTCTGTTGCTCTGAATGTCACATCCACATATCTTGAAGGTCCACATACTCGCACCCAATTTAAGGATTGGTAATCGTTGGTATAAGTGATTTGATCGCTGCAAGCATCTGTTGTAGAGAATCTTGCTCTGATATTTAACCAGCCGATTAATTCATCATCATTATTACCTGATAAATTCTCGCATGAAATTGTAGTATCTCTTGCTGGCGTAACTAAAGTTGGTGCCTGAGTATCTACGATAATAAATGAAGCTTCGCGAGTTGCAGAATTTCCTGAACAATCGTAAGCAGTAAATCTGTAAACAGTACTGTCTGTATTGCTGCAACGATCATATTCTCTAACTAAATCATGTTCAACGCGAACGGTACCATTGCAAGCATCTGCCAAAATCGTTCCATTACCATTAGCAGCCAACCACGCGTTCAACTGAGCAATGTTTCCTCTGCTATCGCACTGAGCAGTAGCATTAGAAGGTGGTACTGACCAAACTGGAAGTGTTGTATCACGAATAATAAATTTCGCGATAGTTCCTACAGAAATATTTCCGCATGAATCCAATGCATTAAACATATAGGTTAATCTGCGATTTGCACCACAGGTAACTTCAGTACGCATTAATGTAGTATCCCAAACAAAAATTCCATCATTCAACACGTTCAGATCTGTCTGAAGAGGCGTTGTATTTAAATACGCAAGCATATTTTGCTTGAGGTTTGCAGCATTCGGTTGTGGTGAATGGAAGTTTGTTGAAGTCATTCCACCAAACATTACAATACCACCTCCCCATAAGCTTTCTGCTAATACAGTTCCATTGGTTCCACCATTTTCACGGATAATTGTCTTCATAGTTGGAGGACCAACCAGAGAATGTCCATAGTATGAGCCACTGTATGTTGCTCCAGTTGGTGAAAATGGACCGTTGAAAATAGCGTGTGGGTTTGCCTGAATTACATTGGCTGTAAAGCTTGGATATTGAATTACAACTCCACCAAAGCCTAAGTTGATGTTTCCACCAACATTAGGTGCTGCATTCAAGAATAAGCGACCACCACAAGTAACCCATGATTCCATGAGGTTATTGTTATTACCGACAAACGTATTAAATAAGTTTGCACCTGCATCACTACCATCTACGTATACCAATCTATAATTTCTTGAGAAGACTGTCGCTGCATTCACATTAAAATCAAAACGATCCCAGTTTCCAACACCAAACACCGCATTCATTTCATTGGTGTAGGTATTTGATCCCCATGGGAATGGATTTGAAGTAATCAAAGCAACTCGAGCATTTGCTAAAGGCTGACAGCTTACGCCGCTGCATAAATCTGCTGCTCTTGCACCACCATGATTTGCAATCCATATTGCGAATTCCTGAAGATTTCCTCTACCATCGCATTCAACAGTTGTGTCTTTTGCTGGTGATAAAATTTCGGGAGCTGTACGGTCTACAATGGTAACGGTAGCCTGAGCTGAATTTGCATTTCCGCAAACGTCAAAAGCTGTAAAAGTTACTAAAGCTGACCCTGTGTTTCTGTTACATCCACCGGTTAAACCGTTGTAGTTGTTAGTATAATTTACAGTCGTTTGGCAAGAGTCTAAAGCAACTCCGTTTCCATTTGATCTTAACCAAGCTGAAATCTGAGAATATGGATCATTTGAATTATCACATTCTACTGTAAGGTTTTGAGGTCTTACATTCCAAACCGGAGGTGTTTGATCCCTAACTTGTAATGTAAATGTTATTGAAGATGTGTTTCCACAACGGTCTCTTACAGTAAATACTACTGGAATTGCAGCTCCGCAATAATTATTGATTAAACCAGAGAAGTTATTGGTCCAAGACAGGAATGTGGATGCATCGCAAGCATCTGTAGCAGTTGTACCTGCATGGGTATCAATCCAATTGTAAACTCTTGCATACACATCGTTTCCACATTCTACAACCAGGTTAGAACCACCGGAAATTACCGGAGGTGTTACATCCTGAACTGTATAGTTTGCATAACCAACCCGTGTGTTTCCACAAGCATCTGTAGCAGTAAATACAAATACATATACTCCTGTTCCAGGACTGCATGAAGATTGGCGATCAAATACGCGGCTAGAAACTGTAACCCCGGCACAATTATCCGTAGCACTTGCGCCAGCAGCCCAGGTAGCCATAGATGGGCTCAATGGGTTTTGGCAGTTTACAGTAATTGGTGCAGGTAAGTTTAAGGTCGGTCTGACTGTATCAGTATAAATATTTAAAGTATAGCTGTTGTTGCAACCGTTTGGATCATCCACTGTATAAGTAACAGCGTAGATTCCACAAGCATTGGCAACGAAAGTACCTGGACCGCCATTACCACTGTTGGTAACACCTAATCCAGTAAAGGTACCGCCACCCAATACAGGGGTTAAAGTAACCGATTGACCCACACATGGGTTAACCGGATTTGCAGTAAAGGTTGCATTCAATAAAGTACCATCTCTGATAGAGATCCGCTCACAATACACCTCACTGCAAACAATTTGTGCATTTGGAGGCGTCACCTGATTTGGTCCGGATGTTGGTCCGCAAGATGGAGTAGTAATGTTTTCCGTCATGCAAAGATCAAATACCAAACCACCAGGAGGAACTGGTCCGTTGATGGTGAATGAACCATTTGTTGTATTCAATGTGATCGCAGGGAGTGGTGTTGGGTTTGTAGCCCAAGTTCTTGTAACCGTTCCAGCAGGATCATATGAAGGACTATTTACTAAAGGACTGAATGTAGTAACCGGATCATTGGTAGACCAACAGATCTCATTTTGTACACTAAATCCAGGAGTTGGTTGCTCAGATATCTGTAAGCACGCTGTGTTTTGTGCAAAACATCCACCGCCTGTTGCTCCAGGTACTGTTTGAACTGTATAAGTAAAGCAATAACAACCTGCTTGAGTAAATACTAAATTTCCTCCCATAATTTGAGCACCGGATGGTGGAGTACCTGCAAAGGTCCATGTCCCACCAGCCGTAGTTGCACTGCTTGCAAACAATACAGATAATGGAATCACGCCACCTGGCTCAATAATACATGGGATTTGTTTGTTGACCAAAGTAGCATTTGCTAATGGTGCAACGATGATGTTTCTGCTCAATACGTTAGAACATCCATCTGGGCTTTGTACTGTATAGGTAACAACATGTGTTCCTACACCTGCTAATGCAGGGCAGAATTCATAATTTGGATGACCACCCGCTGCAGGTTGTACGCCCTGTCCGGTAAAGATACCTCCTGGAGTTCCTGTAACCAATGCATCTAAATCAACACAAGGTGCATCTACGCAAATTGGACCAAAACCAGTCCAGGTTGGACTAGAAGCAGTCACTGTGTTGGTTACTGTGATGGTTTGACAGAATTCTTTACGACATTCTACAAAAGTGCATCCACTGTTATCATAATGTTCTTGCATACAAATGGTTGCAGTACCTGCACCGACAATGGTAACTAAACCACCGGCAGAAACGGTCGCAACTGCATTGTTACTTGAACTAAATCCTCTTAAGAATAAGGTAGTATTCGGATGAGGCTGTGTACTCAATAAATAATTAGCAGGAATGTTGTATGTGATAGTTGGCACACCAACTGCCCAACAGGTTTGATCAGGAATACTGAATCTTGGTGTTGGCTCTTCTCCTACTGATAAAGTATAGTCAAAACTTGAAGTACAAGCTCCATCAGCACCCGGGAAGGCTGTTACGGTGTAACGAACTGTATAACAACCTGGATCGGTATAGACTAATGTTTCATTTTGAACAAAACCAGTAATACCTGAACCAATAGCATTGGTTGGGCTACTGATCAATGTCCATGTTCCACCGCGGGTTGCAGTTGGGCACAAGAAACCAGTTAAATCAAATTGTCCCATGGTGTAGTAGCTACCGATAAATACAGGTAATGTACTAACTGATGCATTGGTAAATCCACCATAAGTCTGAACAGAACCTAAACGATGCACTGCACAAGCAATACCAAAATTGTTTTGTGGGCATACTGCACTAACTGGTGCAAATACTTCAATATTATGTGTTTCTACAGCAGTACAACCTGCACCATTTTGTACAGTATAAGTAACTGCATGGATACCAGGACCTGCAATACCAGGACAGAATCTGTAATTCGGATGTGAAGGATCTAATTGAACTCCATTACCTGTGAATACACCACCAGTTGTTCCCGTGATTCTTAAATCCAGGTCAACACAAGGATCGTCAGTACATAATGGACCGAAACGAGTCCAACTTGGTATAGAAACAGCAGTAGTTTGGTGTACTGTTAATAATTCACAGTATTGTCTGCTACAGCTAATGCCGCCAGCAGCACCGCAAGCTGGGTAGTTTAAAGTTTCAGTTAAACAAATGTTGAATACGCCAGCACCCATAACGGTAATCGTTGGGTTTTGGCTTGTAGCCGTTCCAAAATTAGGAACCGGACCTGCACCGGATACGATGCTTGCAGTCCACTGGAAGGTTCTGGATGATGTACCGTTACCATAAGTTTCGCCATGGTAAGAAGTTGGTAATACTACAGAACCTGCAATTCCATTCCAACATACTTCTTCAGCAAGGTCGAAGCCAGTTTGAGGTTCTTCACCCAAAGTGATAAAGATGTCTTCAGAAACTGCAGCACAACCGCCAGTTGCACCTGTATATCTCGCAGGTAATGAATAACGCAATTGGTAACAACCAGGTCCTCCTCTCAATGTTTCATTACCAATAACAGCAGCTGAAGCACTTGATATAATAGACCAGGTTCCACCACGAGTTGTGTTAGTTCCTGCATATAATTGACTCAAATCAAATAAAATAAATGGACCTGAACCAAAGTCAAAGTCAAAACAAGAGAATGAACGATCCGCAATAAGGGATGGGTCATTAACCGGAGCTACATAAATTAATTTGCAATTGTATTTCATGCAATTGGCTTCTCCAGTCATCACACAAATCAGGTGATAACCTGGACCCGCTGCAGAAGGATTGAATGTACCCGTTGGGTCATTCCCTGTTCCATCCGTAACGCCATCACCAGACCAGATTACTTCTGCATTAAAATCAGGAGAATCATCATCCACAGATGCATGTGGGTTGCTTAATGATAAGGTATAGCTTGTAACATCCGCACAAATATTGCTTGGTAAGTTAAAGCTTGGATCGCTGGCAGCATAAACGATCATCACCATGGTATCCACTTCCTGACAGTTTGGACCATCCGGACTGTTCATACCAATGGTATAAGTAACCAGGTGCGTGCCTTCTCCCGCAACGGAAGGGCTAAAGGTCGCTGTAGCGCCATTACCGGCATCAACAATACCTGGACCAGCAAAAACTCCATTAACACCACAAATTCGTGTGGTTCCATTATTTCTTAAAGTATATAAGGCTGTATCGTTTGCGCAGAATGTTTGCTCACCAATTAAGTCAATATGAGCTTTTTGATTTATTGTAATTCTTCCGGTACAAACGATGTCCTGAGGACAACTTGTAATTCTATATTCATAATCAACATAACCGCAACCGCCGTTGTAAACTAAACCGGTAACCATGTCGCCAGTACTAACATTTACATCAAAATCGACTGGGTTTGCTGTAATTCTCACTAAACCATTACCAGATTGAACATCTGGCATTGTAGATCCGGCAGTAACTCCTCCAATATAGGAAGAACCACCACCACCACCAGCAGGCCAACCAGATCCATGGTCTTGCGTTGAGGTACCGCCTCCACCGCCAAAATAGCCGCCGCCACCGCCGCCGCAACCTTGTGCATTTACAGCAGTACCACCCTGGCCACCTTGGCCAGAGGAACCATTGGTTGCTCCGCGAGTTAATAAACCAGCTAAGCCACCAGATACTTGGGTACCACCGCCGCCGCCAATAGATCCGCTAAATCCGACTCCATCAGAACCAGTTAAGCCACCACCAGCACCACCATTAGCATTACAAGCAGCACCACCGCCACCAGCAGCAACGATTACACGATTTGCAAGACCAACACCTCCAACTCTTACATCAGAAGCGCCTCCGCCACCGCCGCCATTAGCAACTTGTGGGAAATTATCAAATCCTCCGTTTCCACCACCATTAAATCCTCCCGGATTGTTGGCGTCAACTGCAAATTGGCTGTCTCCTTGACCACCAACATAAATATTTAGAACCTGACCAGGGGTAACAGCAAGTGTTCCACTTGCAAAACCACCTCGACCACCCGTTCCGCATGGGCCACCCCAGCTTCCGTTTCCGCCCTGAGCACCCCAAGTATCAATTTGCAAGGAAAACACACCAGCTGGAACAACATATTGTTGAACACCACCAGTGAAATTGAATGTTTGGTTTACTGCTGGAGGATTCACGCCTGTACTGGTAACTCCAGTAACTGTAAACTTACCACCCAGTATCGCATTGGATGCTAAAAGATCCGAGAATGAAATGGTCGCCTTTGGATCTAAACAGGCTTTATAATCTTGAATTGTACAAGTACCGGCAACATTATTTCTAACTTCAACGGTTGTACAAATAGTTTCTTCACATTTTGGATCACCTACATTTACACAGACTGTGAAAAATCCAGGGCCAGGTAAACCGTCATAGTCCACATCAGGTGGTAAAAACTCAGCGGTTGTTCCGATATCGGTAATTCCATCTCCAAACCAACGAATGTTGTCTGCTGTCAACGGATTGCCTGCACGATCAACTGCATTAAACATGGATATAATCACTGGCCAAGCTCTGCTTTCACATAACACTCCCGGATTTTGGATACCGTAAGTTGAGGATGCTGCAGGTGCTTTTTGATAAACGGTCACTACATCGGTCCGTGATATTTCCGGACAAACACCAGAAGGATCTTGAACAGACCAGCTAATGCTGTAGTTACCTGCAGGAGGATTTAAATCAAAAGTTGGGAAGGTAAATGCACCAATGGTTGTTACGTGGCTACCTCCTGGAATTAATCCGGAAAATACCCGTACTATATAATTATCACAACCTCTTAAATTAGTTAAAGTTGAAAAGGTACCATCTCCTTGACAACGGATGTCAGTAGTAGCAACTTCCAACTCAGCACAACGGTGGAAATCCACGTTGATGGTATCTCTGCGTGCATTGTTGTTGCAATCAGTATATTCATAAATGATTCTGCTAATTCCGCAACCGTCATTATAAAGGGCTGCATGTGAATTACCCGGTCCTGGAGGAGGAAGTAACACAAAATTTAAACCACCAGGATTCTGGATGATCCAGTTACCGCCTTCCGGAGCAGAACCTAATAAGAATGTTTCTAAATCGATGAGTTCATCCGGACAAACGCAGAATGCAAAATCTGCGATCAAGTATGGAGGATTGGTGCTTTGTTCTACATTGATCACGCGGGTTAATTCTACGTGACAATTGGCATCACCAACCGTATAAGTAACTGCATAAGCGCCTGGTTGGGTTGGATTGAAAATACCACCGCCCGCATTGCAACGTCCTGGTGATACAGCATCTCCACTCCACTCTCCACAGGTTACACCTGTTATTAAAGTACATAAGTTTAAAGGCAATTGGCCTGTATTTAAACAGATACGACCTGGGTTGGTCCAATCTGCATCTGCAGGATTTGCACGAACAAAAATTTCACAAGAACCTATGTTATTATTCACATTCCCTGCGCAATCTCTTGCACCAAGAGGAATAAGATCTGGACCTAAGAAATAACAATCCCAGTAATAATTACCTGGTAAAACGAATATTTCAGGACTTGGATCACAGTTATCAGAAATCATAGCCAATCCATCAAAAAAGTCTGATGGTAAATTAGCAGTAGTATATTGACAAGTAACCGGATCAATATCTAAATTTAAATAAGTTACTCCGGGAGGACAAACGACTGTTCCTGATGGAGCAGTATTATCTTGTACTGTAATAATTGCACCGCAATTATGAACCACAGGACCATTTCCATTACAGTCGGTATAAGTAAAGCTTACATTAATTGTTGTTGGATTCGGACAAACCAAACCACTGGCATTGAATGGCCCAGGTGGAGGTGTTTGAACAATTGCCGCTGGATTTATAGGATCGCAATTGTCTGTATATAAACCGGCAAACCTTAAATCCGGAATAATTACTGTACAATTCGCACCTGCATTTAAAGTAATATTAGCAGGACAATTTGCCGTTGCAACAGGAGGGGTATTATCAAGAATCAAAAGTGTAGTTGTGCAACAGTTAGCAGGTACTGATGGGAAAGCAGGATCTAAATTTCCATTTCCAAAACAGTCTTGAGCACATATACGATAAAGATCTAATCTTGCTGAAGGACATATGATTCCTCCAGGAACTCTCAGACAAGCTGTATTTACTGGGCAAGAGGCATCAGAATATAAACGGTAACTTAAAGTAAAACCAGGGCCACCACATATATCAGATACAGTTGCTAAATTTCTTAAATCCGGGACATTGTACTGGCAAGCAGCATTCCAAAATATGGTTTGTTGCGGTGGACAAGTTACAGTAGGCAAGGTTTGATCCCTCAAAGTAACGGATTGAATCCCTGTACCGGTATTACCGCAAGCATCCGTAACCCGAATGGTTACTCCATAGGGTCCCTGTGGACTGGTTGGGCAAGACAATGCCGGAGGTAAAGATGAGATTACGGTAGCTGTGCTTAATAAGTACATATCTGTGGTACAATTGTCATCCACATTACCTGAATTCAAGGTTGCTATAATCTGAGGAGCAGTTACAGTACAACCAGGTCCGACATCTAAGGTAATGCCGGGAGGCGTCACCGTAGGAGGGGTAACGTCTCTTAACAATACCACATCGGTACGTATTAAGGAACACAGGATATCATCCGATGGGTCTAAGACGTTTCCTATAAAAAAGAACAGGGCTGTCACCAATACGTTGACATCCTCATTTGCACAGGTGCCCGATTTGGGCGCTGTATAAGGAGTGCCCGCCAAAGGCGCTTGGTCGATGGTTATTAATACATAACCAGGACCCGGCGTGGGTGTCCAGCGAGGGATTACGTTTGGTACAGTAATACTACAGCCTGCATCAAAATTGACTGTAAGATTTGGTGGTCCAGTTGGTCCGGTCAACGTATTTCCGGAACCCACGGTACAGGTTGGCTGAGCGAAAGCCATTGGAGTCAAGCCTAGGATTAAGACTAAACTACAACACCATCCGAGTAACCTGGATCGTAAACTGGCGTCAAATGTGGAAAGGTTTATCATGAGATTAGTTTTTTAATTTGATTTAACTTCGTTTTTAGCAGCACTGGTTTCAGAACCTTCAACCAGCTTGTTAATAAAATATAGTTTCGTAGAGGGTTTGAGATTCAGCTCGTCTTCAACTTTCAACTCGTGCCCGTCTAAGGTTAATTTCTTTTTATCGTAATCATATATAAGTAGTTTGCCAACCATGGTTCTCACAGGAGATCTTCCTTCTTCTGTTGAAAATCCAAAGCCAACATAATTGAACATGAAATCCAGATTTTCCTGGGTGACCATTTCAGGATATACCAATTGACTGAATTTTGCCTGATTCAAAGTTTTCATGGCAGCATCGGATGGAACCAAAACCGTATAGAGTAAATTGCTAGGGCGCATAAACACCGAAATGAATTTGCCCCGTTCCATGAATTCAGCAAAATGAGAATAGCCTGGTTTGGATTTAATCCCAGCAATAATATCAGCATATAAATTTTGAAGGGTGGTGTCGGAATCAAAAGGACCTTTAACTCCACTTCCTTCATTGGCTTGTTGGGTAGATTCAACTTTAACCATGCCGGAATCCTGAGCAGTCACTTTGACTTCTTTGGATTGATTGGCGTTTGATTCGTTGCAAGAGGAAAGTAAAAAGACGGCAACTGCCATGCAGCAGTTTATCAACCATGTATGTATACATAGCCTGAGCTTAAGTTCTAGCTTGGTGCGTCTTTTCATCCTTGGTTTGGTTGTTTACAAACTAAAAATCTCCCGGAATAGCATAGCTACTCATCAGAAAATCAATAATTTATAAATAATTGCTTCGTCACCGGAGTCTTCGTTCCCCCGATTTATACCTTGCAAATATAAACAGGCCTTCATTGCCTAGTTAAAGAAAGCAAAAAAAACTTATATTTTTTTTTTAATAACGTATATCATTGTGTGATATAGTTTTATACACATTACACTTATTAACAATGTGTAATTTTAGGGGGGTAAGCAGTCCGGGGTGAACCAAGCACATATAAAATATGGAGTGAATTTGTAAAATCATAATCAATCAGCTTTTACGTATATGATTAATTTGTAATACAATTGTCCGTTTTCCTCCGTTTTGTTAAAATATTTTGGATGCTTATCTGTAAAGTACCGAATCAATTTGAATGACTTCTAATTGTTCTGAAACCATTTTTTGAGTCCTCATTTTATAATCAGTAGATCCCAGCCGGATTTTTTTCTGGTCATCAAGTACATAGATTTCTTCTCCTAGCAAAGTTTTTGAAGGTATTCTGGAATCCCTCCGTTTGGGGACCACCATGATGTGGTGTAGCAAAAATTCGAGCCGATAGCCCTGGTTGTAACGGCTGGTGTCCCGCAATACCTGCTTTTTCTCTTCCGGAATGCTGCCGAAACCCTTATCTGTTACAGCTAAGATTTGGTAGGTCTGAAAACCTGCATTTACAAATAAGTGCCTGCTTTTAAATTGATCAATCAAATGATTGAATTGATTGCAATTGCCTTGAGCCTGGAGGTAGTCGTAAATCTGTGCCATGATCTCACGGGATGCTTCCTCCTTTTTTAAATCCTCCTCAGTTTTTTCTGCCGGGGTGGTTGGGAAACTGTTAGCAGCAGGGGCTGCCACTGTTGCTTGCTTTGTTTTCTTACAAGATTCTGACAGAAACAATAGAAAGGGTAAACACATTAAATGAGTAAGACCTATTTTGAACATGATGGTATCTTATGGTTTAGGTCGCAAAATTACATTAAAGCAATTTCAATCGGTATCAATAAATTCACAATGATGGACATCCTTTGCTTCTTATAATAGGCCTAATTAATGATGTTTTATTTAGAATCATTCCCAAACCAGAATGCAAGCGTTCCAGTCAAACCAGGGATAAACCTGCTGTCAATGGGGTTTGGGATTTGAATTCAGCCTATTATCTATTATCCCTATGATGTTTTAAAAAATCAATTCCCTCTTAAAATAGTATCTGTTCTCCATTCAATCGTACCCGAACCCCAAACCCCTTGGAAGGGGCTTTCTGTTTTGTGTTGAGAGCAAATTTTTTTTTAAAATAAAATCAAATAAGGATTCGGAGCCATTTTATGAAGTAAAATGCAAAGCCCCTTTCAAGGGGTTGGGGGTTCGAATTAAGATAAATGGAAAGAAAAGGCTAACTCTTAAATTTTATGATTTATTAAAAAAACAATTTAACTGAACTCCGAACCCCAAACCCCTTGGTAGGGGCTTTCTGTTTTGTGTTGAGAGTAAATTTTTTTTAAACAAAATCACATAAGGATTCGAAGCCATTATTTGAAGTAAAATGCGAAGCCCCTTTCAAGGGGTTGGGGTTCGAATTAAGATAATTGGAAAGAAAAGGCTAACTCTTAAATTTTATGATTTATTTAAAAAAACAATTTAACTGAACTCCGAACCCCAAACCCCTTGGAAGGGGCTTTCTCTTTTGTGTTGAGAGTAAATTTTTTTAAAACAAAATCACATAAGGATTCGAAGCCATTATTTGAAGTAAAATGCAAAGCCCCTTTCAAGGGGTTGGGGGTTCGAATTAAGATAAATGGAAAGAAAAGGCTAACTCTTAAATTTTATGATTTATTAAAAAAACAATTTAACTGAACTCCGAACCCCAAACCCCTTGGAAGGGGCTTTCTGTTTTGTGTTGAGAGCAAATTTTTTTTTAATAAAATAAAATCACATAAGGATTCAAAGCCATTATTTGAAGTAAAATGCAAAGCCCCTTTCAAGGGGTTGGGGTTCAAATTCACATGCTTATTAAATAGCATCCATTCGAATCCAGAATGCAATTTATACTGAATCCCTGATTGAGTTTACGAGGATAATTTATACACTTGTTTAAATTACAAAGCTTTATACTTCATTTCTGTTGGCCTAGCTACCTTTGCGGATTATGGATACTAAAAAACTGGATGCCCTCCGGTCCCGAAAACAAGATGCGCTCCTTGGAGGGGGTCTGGCCAGGGTCCATGCACAACATGCTAAAAAGAAGCTTACTGCTCGTGAACGAATCGATTTGCTCTGTGATCCGGGAAGCTTTGAAGAAATGGGGATGCTGGTTACACACCGCAGTTCGGACTTTGGAATGGAGGAATCCATTTATTATGGAGATGGAGTGGTAACCGGTTATGGTTTAGTCCATGGACGGCTGATTTATGTTTTTGCTCAAGATTTCACGGTATTTGGTGGATCTCTATCTGAAACGCATGCAGAGAAGATCTGTAAGTTGATGGATATGGCCATGCGCAACGGTGCTCCGTTGATCGGCTTAAATGATTCCGGTGGAGCCCGTATTCAGGAAGGGGTTCGGTCACTGGCCGGCTATGCTGATATTTTCTATCGGAACGTGCGTGCATCCGGGGTAATTCCTCAACTTTCTGCGATCATGGGTCCTTGTGCGGGTGGTGCCGTTTACTCCCCCGCTATCACGGATTTTATTATAATGGTAGAGCAAAGCAGCTATATGTTTGTGACGGGTCCCAATGTGGTTAAAACCGTTACGAATGAAGAAGTAACTGCAGAAGATTTAGGAGGTGCATTTACACATGCCAATAAATCTGGTGTAAGCCAATTGACAGCCGATCATGATGAAGATTGCATTGAAAAAATAAAAAGCTTGCTTTCTTACATTCCTCAAAACTGTGAAGAGCGAGCACCTTACGTTGATTACATTCCAGGCAATGAAATCCGAATGGAGTTGAATGATTTGATTCCTTCTACTTCCTCACAAGCTTATGACATTAAACTAGCCATTGAGGCCGTTGTAGATTCAAACAGCTTTTTTGAATTGCAGGAATTATATGCTGAAAATATGGTCATTGGATTTGCACGATTGGCTGGAAATAGTATTGGCATCGTTGCAAATCAACCCATGGTATTGGCAGGATGTCTTGATGTAAAAGCATCGAAAAAAGCTGCTCGTTTTGTACGATTTTGTGATTGCTTTAATATTCCGTTGTTGGTATTTGAAGATGTTCCAGGATTTTTGCCAGGGACTGATCAGGAATGGAATGCAATCATTTCAAACGGTGCTAAATTGTTGTATGCATTCAGCGAAGCCAGCGTTCCGCGTATAACTGTAATAACACGTAAAGCGTATGGTGGCGCCTATGATGTTATGAACAGCAAACACATTGGTGCGGATTTTAATTTTGCATGGCCCACAGCAGAAATTGCGGTCATGGGTGCCAAAGGTGCTATTGAAATTATTTTTAAAAAAGAAATCGAACAAGCAGCAGATCCATTACATGCAGCAATTGAAAAAGAAATGGAATATGCTGAAAAATTTGCTAATCCTTATCATGCAGCAGCAAGAGGATTTATAGACGAAGTCATCGAACCATCCGAAACGCGTATAAAATTAATCAAAGCGTTTGCCAGTCTGGTTAATAAAGTTGATAATTTACCAAGAAAAAAACACGGAAACATTCCATTATAAACTATCACTCATTAATTTTATATTCCATATCAATCGCTATTATGATCGTATCATTTTCAAAGAACAAAATGCATTCATTAAAACAATTGTTTCTTTTATTTTCTATTGTGATGATTTGTAATTCTTGCAAAAAAGAAACAGCAACAAATGCGTCCGATTCTGATCAGGTAAAATTATTTCAGAGTATGCCGAGTTCTGAAACCGGTATAAAATTCAATAATAAACTCACAGAAACGGAAGAAGAAAATGTATTGTTTTTCGACAGTTATTATACCGGATCCGGAACTGCAATTTTAGATGTAAATAATGATGGATTGCAAGATGTATTTTTTGCATCAAACCAGGGTCCTGAAAAACTTTATTTAAACAAAGGAAATTTTAAGTTTGAGGATATTTCCAAGTCTGCGGGTATTGAAGGAGGCAACCAATGGTCTGGTGGAGTGACTGCAGCAGATGTAAACGGTGATGGCTATGATGACATATACGTGTGCAATAGTTTATACCTGGATCCTGAACGCCGGAGAAACATTTTATACATCAATAATAAAGACAACACCTTTACCAATAAGGCTAAAGAATATGGATTGGATGATCCGGGTTTTTCAATACAAGGAAGTTTTTTTGATTATGATCTGGATGGTGATTTGGATTTATATTTAGTCAATCAACCACCAAACCACAATACTACACGTGATTCACTTATGGCACTGAATGTACCTCATTATCAATACTCCAGCCGACTGTACCGCAACAATGGAAATGAAAGTTTTACAGACATTACAGATCAGGCAGGTGTAAAAAGTTATGCATTCGGATTAAGTGCAACGATTGGTGACTATTTTAATGATGGCCATCCGGATATTTACGTGGCTAATGATTACGACTATGGTGATTATTTATTTGTAAATAAAGAAGATGGTACGTATCAAAACGTTGCGAATTATTCTTTGCGGCACATAAGTAATTTTAGCATGGGTGTGGATGCAGCTGACATAAATAATGATGGCTGGTTGGATTTGTTTATAGCCGATATGACACCGGAAGATCATTATAGAAATAAAACAAACATGGCTGGCATGGATCCTGCTAAATTTTGGAAAATTTCCAAATCCGGAAATAATTTTCAATACATGTTTAACACATTACAATTAAATCAAGGAAATGGATTTTTTAGTGAAGTTGGATTGATGGCCGGTGTTGCAAAAACGGATTGGTCCTGGTGTACCCTGTTTTCTGATTTTGATTTGGATGGATTTAAAGATTTATACATTACCAATGGTATTTTGCGCGATATCCGAAATCGTGATTTTTCAAGTTATGCACTTGAAGCTATTAAGGATAAAAGTATGTCGCGTTTAAAAATTTTAGACAAAGCTCCTTCTGTACCACTGGCTAATTACATGTATAAAAATGATGGACTCTTGCATTTTAACAATCTATCAAAAACATGGGGATTGGATGAGAAATCATTTTCTCAAGGTGCTTCGTATGCAGATTTAGACAATGATGGGGATGTTGATCTTGTTGTCAACAATATGAATCAGGAGGCTTTTGTTTATAAAAATTTAGCAGTAGAAAATAAAACCGGAAATTTTGTTCGGGTTAAACTCGAAGGCATGGGAAAAAATTTAAAATCTTATGGTGCTCGTGTGTTAATTGCTTATGGAGAATCCAAAATTCAAATGGCTGAAGTTGTAAATGCACGTGGCTATATGTCAAGTTCTGAACCCATACTCACTTTTGGTTTAGGCAGGGTTGAAAAAGTTGATTCCATCTTTGTAAGATGGCCCAATGGAAAATACATACGGGTAGATAATGTAAAAGCCAATTCAAGCATTACAATAAAAGAAAAAGATGCCACCGTTGTGATGAAGGAACAATTGTTACAAATAGTTCCCTTTATTTTAACGGAAGAAGTGACTGCACAAAGTTTTAAAAATACTGCACATGTAGAAAATGAATACGACGATTTTAAAAAAGAAGTATTAATCCCTTATAAACAATCCACATTGGGACCACCCCTTGAAGAAGGAGACGTTAATGGCGATGGATTGAGTGATGTATTTCTCGGAGGATCAGCTGGCTCTTCCGGTCAATTATTATTGCAAACTCCTGATGGAAAATTTATTCCATCCAATTCCAATCCCTGGGCGGCATACAAAGCCAGTGAAGATCTCGATGTATTATTTTTTGATGCAGATGGTGATAAAGATTTAGATATTTATACCGTTTCAGGAAGTAATGAATTTCCGGAAGGCTCCAATCTTTATGCGGATCATTTATATCTTAACAATGGAAAAGGAATTTTTAGTGATGGCAGCAATAAAATTCCTGCACTTCATTTTAGCAAGTCTATTGCAAAAGCATCTGATATTGATGGAGATGGTGATTTAGATTTATTTATTGGCGGCAGATTGGTTCCAGGAAAATATGGATTATCTGAACGCAGCTGCATTCTTATAAATAATCGCGGAAGTTTTGAAGATAAAACTGCAAGTTATTTCCCGGATATGACTAAGGCATTCGATTGCATTACCGGTGCCTGTTGGATTGATGTCGACAATGATAAAGATGAAGATTTAGTAACCGTTGGAGAGTGGTCGACCATTCGGTTTTTTAAAAATGAAAAAAATCATTTAGAAGAAGTTACTAAAGAATTTAAAACGGATAGTTTGTTTGGATGGTGGAATACCATAGAAAAAAAGGATTTAAACAAAGATGGTTTAATGGACTTGGTAGTAGGTAATTTAGGTATGAATTCTAAGTTTAAAGCTTCATTAAAAAAGCCATTTTATGTTTATTTAAATGATTTTGACGACAATGGCAGTTGGGATACTTACCTCGCTTCTAAAAGTCCGGATGGTAAATTATTTCCAGTACGGGGAAGACAATGTTCATCAGAACAAATGCCATTTATTTCTCAAAAATTTAAAACCTACGATGCATTTGCACGTGCATCTGTCAATGAAATTCTTGAAGGTAAAATGGATGGCACTGTAGTAAAAGAAGCCACTGAATTTCATAGCATTGCATTGATCAACAAAGGAAACAACAGTTTCGAACAAGTCAATTTGCCAGCGGATGCACAAATTGCGCCTGTTTACAGTATCGCTTTTTTTGATTTCAACAAAGATGGGATTGATGACATTCTCTTGGGTGGAAACTATTTTAACCGAGAAGTGGAAACTGCACGCAATGATGCAAGCGTTGGTCAAATATTAATTAATACAGGAACGGGTTCTTTTTTATCCCTGGTAAATTCTGTTTCTGGATTAAAACTCATTCACGATTTGAGAGAATTGCGCATTGTAAAAGGTCGTGATGATCTTTATTATATTATCGCTGCGAATAACAACGAAAAGCTTCAAGCATTCAAAGTCAGATAATTGAATGAATGAATTGAACTGATCGCCTTAGTTACTGTTTTATTACAAAATACCATTTGAATGGCTATTATTATTACTGAAGAGTGTATCAATTGCGGAGCTTGTGAGCCAGAATGTCCTAACAATGCCATTTATGAAGGTGGAATTGAATGGGCGATGGCAGAGGGTACCACCCTATCCGGTTCTTATACTCTGGAAGATGGTGAAACTGTCGACGTTCAGGAAAAACAAAAACCAGTCAGCAACGAATACTATTTTATTGTTCCTGATAAATGCACCGAATGCGTAGGTTTTCACGAAGAACCTCAATGTGCAGCCGTATGTCCGGTCGATTGTTGCGTACCTGATCCGGATCGAAAAGAATCTAAAGAAATACTAGCCGACAGGCAACACCGTTTGCATTTGAAATAATGTGAGGAGGGTTTAATGAAAGAGGGCTGAAGGGCTGAAGGAATGGAGGGCTGGAGGGCTGATGGGCTGAAGGGGTGGTGGACTGTTAGACTGTTAGACTGTTAGACTGTTGGGCTGTTAGACTACATCGCTGGGCGTAGGCTTAGCCTACGTCCCTTATTTTGATCTATAAATAAATCAAATAAATTTCAATTGTAAAGGATACTTGCATAGGTTGAACCTATAGAGGAAAGAATTAAAAAAGAAGCAAAATTATTCTTCTATTGAAAACAGATAACTACTCATAGGCTGAGCCTATTTATTGTTCTCATTTTATATTAGGCTTAATTTGGTGATAGCTAAGAACGAACTCAAGGAGGGCTGAAGGGCTGTTCGGCTGTAGGACTGATGGGCTGGTGGGCTGTTTGTTTGGTTTTAAAATATGATTCATAGCAAGGAGTTTTCTCTATAGCTAAAAGCTAAGGATTTCTCACCTCTTATTGAAAATTTCCTTAATTATGCTTCGATTGAAATTTGACCTAGGCCAAGCCTACGCCTAGCCAGGGAATCAATGGTCAGCAGTTAGGATTCAGTGGTCAAAAATTCAAAAATGCTCGACATATCAATAACCCTCCTCCCTAATAGCCCAACAGTCTAAAAGTCTAACAGTCTAACAGTCTAATAGTCTAACAGCCCTCCAGCCCTCCTTTAATTCACTTTTTCAATCCGATGAATTTCTACTCCATTTTTATACATGATTTTCAGCGTATAAATACCAGCTTGAAGTTGACTGGTTGCGATCAGGCAATTTTTTCGATTGACATTTTGGTAACTCCAAATTTCTTTTCCTTCCAAATTTAAGATACTAACCGCTTGAATTTCTTTTCCACTGATTACATGAATTTCATTTTTAGTTGGATTTGGATACAAATAGGTAATTATTTCGTCAGTGCTTGAAGTTCCTGTCAGGGTTAAATCCAAAAAGATGGAGCGATTGGAAGCTCCACACACATTGGTTGCTGTCAATTTTATCCGATAGATTTTTGCTGAATCGAATACGTGGATTGGATTTTTTTCTGTAGAGGTAGTTCCATCTCCAAACTCCCATAAGTAGCTGTCTGCGTTAACAGAATTATTGGTAAACTGAACGGTGCGGCCACTGATTATCTTATAGGTATAACTATTGGTAACCTGATTTACTAAACCTAAATCTTCAATTACAATTGCATCATTTGCCAGCGCAGATTTTATTTTTAAATTAATCCGCTTATTTCCATTCAAAGTATATCTGGTGGTAACCGGACCTTTCCCATTCGTTAATACAGGATTTCCGCCTAAACCAAAATTCCAGTAATAAGCATCTCCAATAAAATCCGAACTGTCCTTAAACGTAATGATACGATTGTAACAACCTGGCTTTGGATTGATATCCATTCTCGCCTGTCCGGTTCCAGGAATCCGTTCCCGAATTTCTACATTATCTATAAAAATGCGATCACCTTGTCCTCTCTTGATTTCAACTTCAACAACTACTTTATATCCTTTAAATTCTGATAAATCGTAAGCCATCCAAAACCAGGAAGTGTCTAATGGTAACCAATTTTGATTTACTGTTGATTCTACAGTGGTTAATTCTGGCAATATGCCACTTAATATTATTTTTTCAAATTGTTTATTTCCACAAACTGCTTTGACTTTAAATTGGATACTATCCTGATAGACATTATTTGTAAAATGATGCACCGCCATATCAAAATATAAATAGGGTTCGATTGCAGTAGCTAAATTGGCCGTACTGGAGACGATTGTAATTGGCAATGTTCTGAAATTTGGATTTTGGTTTGCAAAAAACAAAGCTTTTGATGTTTGATTGTTTTTTCCTTTAACATCCGTAAGGCTCCAATCAGATGCGGGTAATGCATTTTTTTGAATCCAGGTATTTGGAATGGCTGCTCCAGCAAATGATTCAAGCATCGGATACGTTCCATTGATATCTATCAACGATTGTATTTCAATAGGAACAGAAATGGTATCATTAAAATAATTTTGATCTCCATTGAATTCAATCCATGCTTTCAATTCTTTAACTCCAAAATCACTGATCACAATGCCTTGATTAAATGCAACCTGGATGGTATCATAAGGTGGTACTAAATCATTGTATTGCTGTTCAACAATTCCTGTTTTACTGATTGCTTTGATTTTAAATCCATTGACCGGTGTAGCAGCCCGGTTTATCACTTCAAATACAGGTTGAAGACTTAAATCATTGCAGCTGTAAAAAGAAGATCCATTTTGAGATGCATTATGCAACGCAAGGTCCAAGGAGATCGAACAACCAATTAATGTATCCGGTGTTGGAATCGCTAATTCTCTTCTACTGAGCGCTGAATTTTTAAAACCCGCAATGGAAAACCATTTAACTTTTCTTGGATCATCATTTGGAAGCGAGATGGAACTATTGGTTGTTTTAAATAAGGGTTCCATATATTTTTCTCCCAATTTATAAATTACAAAACTGTCTTTTTCAATTCCATTCCAGCTTAATTCCATTTCAGTTGGACAATATTTACTCACACGAAATCCCTGGACGCCATTGGTAATCGTAAAAAAATCTGAACGCACCGTTTGTGTTCCTTGACTTATTTCAATTAAACAAGAATCAGATGACAAATTATTGGGGATGTAAAAATTCCGAACTCTGGAACCAGCAACGCTAGTCCCTAAATCAGTCCAGGTTTTACCAGCATCCGTTGAAAAGTTAAATTGAATTGGATCTTGTCCGTACGCAGTATAGTGTATTTGAGAAACCTCTGTGATGTTAAATTGTTCTCCACCAATGGGGAAATTCAATCTCAGTAATTTATCCTCCATTTCAGTTAAAAAATAGCAATCAACTGAATTGGAAGGCAGGTACTTGCCTTTAATCCGAACGGAGTAATTTCCAGCTTTTGGAAAATTAATCGTTATTTGTTCAAAATTATTCAAGGTGTCAATACCACGACTGGCACCACCAGCGAGTGTGCTTGCGTTTGGACTTGGATCCAATACCCAGGGAAGCAAAATGGTACCGTTTGGGTCGACTATTTCAAAATCCAGATCATTTATGAGCGCTTTGCGAGCCATTAAGGCGGATTCCATTTCTGGCCAATAGATCATGAATTTTGCAATGGGCAGTCCATCCGGAATTTGGATAGTAAATTCTTTTAAATCTCCTTGATTGATTGTAAATTTTTGAAAACGTTCATCCTGGATCAATTTATAAGCCCTGTAGGCATCGATCACCCCACAACCAAACTGATAGTCCGGTCCGGGTGTCCCGATGTCTGTAGCGGTATTCATTACGGCTGCTTTAATCAATGCAGATTCAGGATTTTGATTGTATTTTTTCTTATAGGCTTCATACAGCAAGGCACAGACACCTGCTACGCCGGGAGCAGCGGCTGAAGTGCCACCAAAAACCAAGGTCCCGTTACCTGGAGCAGTTGATAATTCGTTGGTACCCCGGGCAGAAATTTCCGGCTTCATTCGTCCATCTTTCGCCGGGCCACGGCTGGAACTTTCTTCCAATGTGCCGTCCAAGCGAAGATTGGCAACGGTGAGAACATTTTTACCAATTTTATGTCCACCGGTTACATTTCCCCATTGGTTACCTGCTCCATAACCGCAATCAGCGCCATTTGAATTACCCGCTGAAAAAACGTGTAGCAAATTTGGATTTTCAAAACTCATTTTATCTACTACCTGGGTTTCTATAGTGTAACCTGCATTGCATCCATTGCTATAGGATGAATTGGTAATCATCACCCCTTCATTCTGATGATAGGAAAGTGTTTTATCCAAAAAATCGGGTTGATAATTAATTACATAAAGGTCAGCTCCCGGTGCCATCCCTTCCACAATCGGATCCTGGTTCCCGGCGCCTGCGAAAATTCCTGAAACACCATCTCCGTGATCTCCTATTTCCAAAGCAATATCCTGTTGGATCCTTCCGGTAAAATCAATATGAGGACCTACTGAACCATCATCACGAACCATGACTTTAACTCCTTGTCCGGTTAAATGAATGTTTTCAATTTTATTGTTGACAAGGGTATTGACGCGATGCAGAGCTCTTCCTTCCCGATCTTCAGGTTCCCCTGGGGCAGATTCACAATCAATAAAAACAAGCCATGGAAGACTGGCCAAAGAAGAAATTTGATTTTCAGGAATTGATAAATAGATTACTTGATTGTATGGATAGATTCTGTCTGATTTTAAACCAGAGGAAGCCAGTAATTGATGAATTGAAGTTTCACTGATATCGCTGAAATATTTAATGACCAATTGAAATTTTCCATTTTGAGTGATACATGGTTCACCATAGTACAATTGTGTTGAAAGCTTTTGTTTTGCTTCGAGTCGGTAACATGATTGCAATGCTGAAAATCCCAGATCCTTACTGAGATGTGCAGGTTGAATTGAGGCGAGGTAATTAAACTGATCTAAATATTCGAGAATATGAATTCCAAGTTGCTTTAATTGAACTTTTTCCTGTTCCTTTAACAAGTGACTAAAACTAAGAATGCGATAAAAGCGATCAGCGATAAGTTCATCCCTGTTATAACTCGTTATGGGAATTGACTTTTCAGATTGCAAGGTTATTTTCTCCGTCAAATTTTTTGACTGGGCAAAGATGCAATTCAATGGGAGCAGCGATACACAGAAGCTAATTGTGAAAATCAATAAAAATACTGGTTTCATTTAATAAATGTTAAATAATAGTATTAAAGATAACCAAACTATTGAAATCAGGAAAACAATCAGAAATCAGCTGTAATAGCTGATAAAAATGCGTGTTTCAGGAGCTAAAACCTATTTCTTTGGGTTAAAAGATTGGTCCTCGGGTTCATAATTCTCTTTTACGATACTCATCATCCGCAAACAAGGATATTGGATGAGATCCATTAAATTTTGATGTGGCACAACCAATCTATAGAAGTAATCCTTATGAAAAATTAATTCGCCAAAAGCACTCCATTCTGTGGAATCAACGGTAGTAATGGTTTGCAGTAAAATGATACTTTTTCCGGGAGACTCAACCAATTTTTTTAAATCCGTAACATTTAAACCGGAAGCCAGTTTATCTTGAAAGCCAAATGGATTTAACGAACGGATGTTTGTTTTTTCCAGATCCGTTTGAGCCCATTTTTGATTCCAGGAGCCCAGATAAAAATTATCTAAAATTACTTCTTGAATTCTCAATCCCTTCTCAAGCAATGCTTTTTTATCGGCTTCAGTCAGTTGTCTTCTGGACTCAATCCGTCCAAAAATAAATTGACTGCAATCTTCTGCTTTTAAATTGGAGAATGGTTTTTGAGTGGTCGAACAGGCCATCAGTATTAAAAGGCAAAATGCTAATAGAAAACTAAGCTTCATTTTTAAATTGATTAATATAATTTGAAAACATGGAGTTGAATTTCGAATTTCGAAATCCCAGGAGCAGCCAAAGGCAAAAAACGAACATCACACTAAATCCAAGTGTCATTGCAGAAATTATGTGAAATACCCAAGAAAGTTGAGATTCGGATAATGTATAAATACCAATTTGTGTATTAGCGATTGAGAACAAGGTAAGTAAAAGTGTTTTTATAAGAATTAAAATCAATAAGGCAAGTGCAGCAAATCCAGTATTGATCAATTTCTTTTTCCAATCAATGGGACTTGCCAAAAAGATAGAAAACAGAAACACAAACGGAACAACAAACATTTGAAATATGAAAAACTGAAATGAGAAGGTTGAAATTTTATATTCTTTTAACTGTTGTTGGGCTGCATATGCTTCTTCTGCAGCAATGGTCTTAGGATTTCCGTACACCAAATAAAAACTATTTGGATCCAGCTGATTGTTTGCATCTAAATAGTTTTGTGTCTCGATATAAGCATCCGGAAATGCTTGTTTCAATACCCATTCAACGGAACTTCTGAATCCAGAATTAATACCTGACTCTACCATAGGTATTTTAAACAACAACATGAATGCAGTGTACAATAAAAGACAAAACACGATGAATTTAAGGACTCCACTCATGGCTTTTGATCAAAGTGAGATTTTATTTGAGAAACCCAAATCAGCCAAAGTAAAATAGCAATCATCGTAAAAACGATTACCCCACCATGTAAATGTAAAAATTCAAAAGCAGATTTCCAGTAAACGCCTGCTAGATACAGACCTGCAATCCGGAATAAATTTAATACAGAAAGCGTAAGAACGCCAAAGAACAGTCCTTTGAGTTTAGACCGGAACGAAACAAATGGAAAAGCTAATATCGCACAAACATATAAAGCAGTTGCTTCAATTCCATCGCATCCATTTTTAATACTGACTCTAAAATCAGAACCAGCTATTATGTCACCACTGGTATCTGTATCAAATCCAAGTAAATTTAATATGGAATTCGAAAGTCTGGCCTGAACAGAAAGCAGGGAGTCCATTATGTATTTTTCATAGAGCGGAGAATAATAAAATACATAAAAAGCAAGCATTAACCCTATAAACCCTATCAAGAAACGGCTTATGGGTGATTTAGCCTGCCACCAAATTTTTAAATAGGACATTGGAAATTAATGGTTTAGATTTTTAGGGATTTGATTTAGATGAAATAAACAAATTAATCATTTGAGTCTTTGAAAAGCAATAATACATGGATAAAATAAGCCAAAATTGGTACTGTCACGATCATGCATACAATATCAGCGGTGGTATATTCTCCCCAAATCAGATAGATCAGAACCCATCCCAGTACTGCAAGAACACAAGAAATCATAAAAGCTTTATCAAAGACAGAACGGTTAAATGGAAATTGCATCATGATTATAATAATTTGCAAAAATAACAATCCAAAGCAGGGATATTCCTAATAAAACAAAAAAGGGCAGCTAAAAAGCTGCCCTTAAATATATTTTAACAATGCAATATCTTATTGCTTAACAGAAGCTCTTTGAGTAAAGTTATAAAGAGCAACAGAAGCAAAAGTCAGGATAATTAAACCGAAAAGGAATAATCCCCACTGAGTCATCGTTGGAACCGGTGTACCACCGATAGTCAACAATTTTTTACACTCAGCACCTAAACAACCTACAGCAGCAACGCCACCAGAAGGAGTAGTAATGTTCATGTTATAAGAACCTCTTGCACCATTGTTATTAGCTAAGAATACAGTGAAATTTGAACATGGTGGGATTTCTAATTGGTAAGAAACACCAGCACCCATACAAACACCACCTGGAGAACCCATTTCACCTGCATTGTAGCAAGGTGCGCCAGCTGCAGTCCATAATAAGATTGGAGCCAAACCTAAGTAAGCACAAGTAATGTTACAACCACCAGCATTTACAGCAGTAAAGCTGATTCTCAAACACTGATTTTGCAATAAAGTGTTTTTGAATTGGTATGTTTCATAATAAGGAGCGAAATACCCTGGGTTAGTACAAGTACCACCTGGGCAAGAAGATGCACCAGTAGTTAATGGAACCCCTGTTTGACCAGTTAATCCAGAAGCACGGAATGTATCGCAAGTATAAGCTGTAGGTTTTACCCCGTTCATTGAAGTGAAAATTGGAAATAATCCAGATCCACCTGTTGTACACTGTGCAAAGGCAGCTTTACTCAGAACGATACAACATATTAATAAAAGTAATTTTTTCATGATTTATTGAGTTTTTAACTATTGATAAAATTAGATGCGACCTTCATGAACCGCACGGAAGAATTCATTGAAACTTGCAACGGTTAGTGGTTCGTGTGATAGAGGCACCACATATTGGTTAGCAACATCAATTGAAATGTACATTTTACGATTTGGTAAATCGAAACTAATGTTAATTCCACGTCCATTTGTTCTGTCCAAATATTTTTGGAAAAACGTGTTAGCTCCTTGCCAGGAAGTAATATTCAGATTGGTAATATCTGCAACATAGTCAGATGCTAAATCAGGAATACTATTATCCAGGATAATGAGACCATCAATCGTAACGGTAGCTGGTCGGATTGCCTGTGCGGTGGATGCATTGGCCATTAAGGCTATACACACGAACGCAAGCAATTTAAGTAAATTATTCATGGTATTGGTTTAATATGTTAAAAATAATAATAATGGTTTAGTATAAACAACCAATACAATCCGGAAGGACAATAAGCAACCTTTGTGCTGATGAGATATCATTCACAGGACAGATTGGTTTAAATAAATCGCCTATGCTTTACCAACCCTTACCCTGCTAGCATTTTAGATATATGGTTTAAGTTTTGGTTTAGCCGGGGCATACGATGCCCCTAGGCAATGGCAAAAGTAGAAATAATATCATCATCCTGATCTATTCAAAATGGTATTTTTTGTATTAAAAATTATTTTAATGTATAAGATGAACAACTGCAGACAAGCTGATAAGCTGTTAAGCTGTTAAGCTGATAAGTGAGAAAAGTTGGAAAGCTCGGAATTATTAAATTAGCTTATTAGCTTGTTAGCTTGTTAGCTTATCAGCTAATTAAAGAGATAAAATAAATTTTAAGATTGCGCTGCGTTCTGATTTATTCAACTTTATAAATTGATCCCGACTCGATTTAGCTTCTCCTTCATGCCAAAGGATGGCTTCCTGGAGATTTCTGGCCCGGCCATCATGCAAAAAATGGGTATGGCCATTTACTAATAAGGTTAAACCAATTCCCCATAAGGGCGGCGTTCGCCATTCGTTTCCAGATGCATTAAAATCTGGTCTGCCATCTGACAAAGCATCTCCCATGTCGTGTAGTAATAAATCTGTATAAGGCTGAATCGATTGATTACTTAAAAATAAAAATGGACTGACACCGGTTTTAAAACTAGATAGGTGACATTTTTCACAGCCTATTTTTTTAAAAAGTCTTTTCCCATTTTGAATCGTTGGATCTGATTGATTGCGTGGCGCTGGAACGGCTAAGGATCGGGTATAAAACGCAGTTTGCTCTAACAGTTCCTGATCAATTTCCGGATCATCTTTCAAACTATCCTGTTGCCGTTGTCCGGTGGAGGATTCGATTTTAAACAAGGGATTGGTCACTCCCATATCTTCATTGTATGCAGCAGCTGCTTGTTGAACTAAATCAGGTTGACCAGCTTTCCAACCAAATCTCCCTAACTGGATGCTTGATTTTTGAACATCCCATACCCAATTGGCTTTACCGGAAATGCCATCTCCATTGGAATCCTGAATATCCTCGTTTTTTAAAATTTCAGATTCCGATATAAACTCCAATAATCCTAAACCAAAAACAGGTGGGGCCATCCTGGGAGAAATTAGCGTTCCTCCCGGAATAGGAATATACGAATTGGTCAAACTGAAAATGGCCTGACGTAGTTCATACAATTCACCATCGGCAAATGTTCCATTGACATACTTGAACTGATAATCAACATTAGCTTCTGCTGGCTTGCCTAAGTTGGCTTTGGTTTGAAGTTGTCCGCCAAACCCTGGAACAGCAAGCGGTTCGCCATGTGGGCCCTTTCCGGTAATACTCAATCTAAATAACAAACCTGCCAGGTCTCCGGGATTTTCAGAAAAAACGGAGCGTCCATTTTTTGGATGGCAGGATCCACAAGCGCTTTGATTAAACAAGGGACCCAATCCGCTATTATTTGTTGCAGGAGCGGTAACAAATATTGCTTCAAAGGCTTGATCGCCCAAACGATGTTGCTCCAATTCTTCAATCGATAGATTAGGAGCCGGAAATTGAAATGAATTTGAATTTTCTACAAATACAGTTGTCTTTCCACCAGCCAATACATTTAGCGGTTCTTCTTCGTTTTTTGTACAGCTCAAAAAGAACCCAATTGTGAAGGTTATTATCCAAAATTCTCTTTGCAGCATGTATTTTTCTTAGAGTTTATCAAATAATGGCTTTAATTCACTTTCAAGAATTAACTGAAGTTGTCTGACCTGATCTTGTGCATTTTGAACTGCAGCTCTGTTGGCAGAAATTGCTTCCGTAAAAGTACCAGGAATATTTATTATCGCTGTAATAGCCTCTTGTATTTGATTAATTATTTTACTATCCAATGCTGCATCCTTTGTTTTAATAAGGCCTGATAAACTATTTAAATTATAATTCCCATCAGTTGATCCAAAATAAATGTTTTGAATGCTCCGAATATTATCTGCAAAATCTTGTTTAGAATTTGCAGAAAATCGACTTTCTTCCAAGGTGATATTATTCGTTACAAAGGGGTCATTGATTTTACCATTACCCACTTCATCAGCAATGGTAATAATCCCATCCAGCAATTCTTGTAAAGCAGATTTTTGAGAGAGATACACTTGATTTGAAGGCTCCCCTGCTGTTTTCAGAATCGTTCCGTAAGGACTTGGTCCGCTTATCCAGGCAGTGTGTAATTTATTGGTTTCTCCTTTTAAACTTTGAGCACATGCTTTTAAATATTCTATTTGTCGGTCTGTAAATTCCTGAACAGATTTATTTCCATCTATTCCAAACAACAAATATTCCAGTGTATGAAATCCTTTCAAAGTTCCTTCCAATCCATCCAAGTACTCTTTAGTCAACGGATCACTGCTTGCCAATACGGCATCCAAATCGATCACATTTACAGGCCAGGAATCAATGGATGGATCAATTCCCTGTATGTCGACAGGTCCAAATAAAAAGCCTTCAGATTGTTCCCATGGCTTTCGCGCATCGCGCCAAAGTTGCCGCATCAGATCCAAATGGGCTTGTGTTTTATTTGAAGAAAATTCATCACATCGCACTGAAAGTAACCCAGCCTTTTCATTTAGATCATAATATGTAAGTATGATCACTTGATTTGTTTCAGTCTTTAAAATTTCACTATAATTTGATTGTGGATTGACCGGTTCATCCGAACAGGAAAAAATCGAAAAAAAGATTCCGAAGCTCAGAAAATATTTTAATTGAGTTGTTATCATCTTATTATTTAATTATTATTAAGAAAAATTAAAAGCAAATCCCATTGAAAATGTTCGCTGAAATTTCTTTTCAGAAATACCCAATCGCTGGTTTTCAAATTGGGATTTAAAAACCAACCATTTTGTTGGAAAATAATTTATTCCAAAAGTCCAAATGTGCCTTTTCCAACGTGGATTATTAAATATACTGCCCTCTGTTTTTTGATGCGTATCAAAATAATCAAAACTGGAAAACACATACAACTCCTTTGTATTCATATTTGTAAAAAGAGCCAGGGGTTTTAAGGCAAATTCCGCATTGAATCCTGCAGCTTGTTTACCAACGGGTGTTCGTTTTACATTGAGATTATTTGATAAGTTTCTATTGGCAAGACTCAGTAATTCTGAATTTTGTAAATGGCCAAATAAAGCCATCGACTTTATGCTAAATGTTTTAAATTTAAAATAGGTATGGAATTCAGCCAAACTCACTAGGGCATTTACATTCAAATCCGGTTTGGGCCTGTTGTTTCTACTGTTTCCAGAATAAAATGAGATACCAAAAAGTTGGTCTTTTTGAAATTCATAATCCAAACGCAATACGCCTGCAATGTCTTCAATTTTGACTGTTTCAAAGCGTCTTTGATTGCCTCTCTTGATAAAATTCGCTGAGTTAAAACCGGAACCATCCAATGCGTTCACCATGCCCAGTGAATAGTTAAAATGTTTACCAAATTTGCCATTTACAAGAATCCCAAACTCAGTCCAATTGGAAGGGAGTATGGTGTTTTCTAATTGATTGTAGCTAGTGCCCAGATATTCAGTTGGTTCATCATAAAAGCTTGCAAGTCCAAATGGGAGTTTAACCCTTCCAAATGAGATTGCATGATTCTTAAACCATTGATAGGATAAATTAAATTCTTCTAACCAAATTTCACCACCCTTTTCAACTTCATATTCAAACTCTCCAAACTCCTCTAAAGGATCAAATTCCAAGGCAACGCCTGTACCTCCGTGCTCAAATTCCAATTCCGAAGTAAATTTCCAACGATCAGAAATTTGATAATCTAAGCCTATAACTGCCTGCGAAAAATCAATTTCATTGCGTTTGTCTGGAAACAATTGCCAATTAAACGCATGATAATTTATAATTCCATAAGCTTCAAAATCAAGTTTTTGGGTCAGTTGATTGAAAGATTCAGATTTCAAAGGGGTCGAATCTGTTTGTGCATTTAAGACCTGTAACCCAACAGATCCAAACAGCATGCTGCTTAATACGGCAATTTTAATAAAGTATGGTCCGATTCTAGGCAACTGGATTTTCATAATTAAATGAATAAAAGAATACTATTTAAAAAGAATTTTCTAAACGAAAGCAAAGGTCTATTGCTTTTGTTCAATTCAATATATTAAAAAAGGAAATTATTAGCCCTTTCGGGAAAATACATTATGAGATTGCATCAGTCAGGACCCGTTGCAAATCACTGGGAAAAACTCCAGTATGTTTTTTAAAAGCTGCACTAAAATTGCTTTGGCTTGAGAAGCCAATCTGGTCGGCTACTTGCGAAACACTTAATGTGGTGGTAGTTAGTAATAACCTGGCTTTCATCATACGTTGTTCTTGCACAAAATCGTAGACGGTTTTACCAAAAAGTTCTTTAAATCCCTTTTTTAAATAGCATTGGTTGATCCCAATAATCATGGCCAATTCAGGGATGGTATATGGTTTATCTAAAGTGCTTAAAATAATTTCCTTTGCTTTTAATATTTTATCCTTTTCAATTGGTTTGGATAAAAATTTACAACTGTTGCAAAATGCCTGGAGGGCGTTTTGCTCATTTTGAAAACACAAGAGCAATGAAAGTGCCTTACTTTCTAAAAACATACTTTTTAATATTCCCGAATATTTGCACTTTACAATATCGTGCAATACCATTTGCGTATTACAACAGATTTCTTTGTGGCTAAATAAGGTAAATTGATCTAAATCTAATGCTCCAAAATCATTGGAGTAAACTTCCAAAAATTCATTGTGGAAATCAAATTGCAGTTCATAGGTAGCCAAACTGTCATTTAAGGAAATATTACAATCTTGAGGAGCAAATTGGCAACGCAAGATTAGTTTATCTGAACTTCTTGTTAACGAGCAATGGCTTTCCTTAGAACTCTCTAAGGTTCTTAAGGAATATGTTAATCCAGTTCGAATCAGTTGCTCGTGAAACATTTTATAAAAACCCGTATTGAAGAATTGGAAGGTTTAATATGTAAAAATACAATTTGCATGTAAAAAGTTCATTTTTATAAAGACGTCGGACTAAAAGTTTAAAATTCTGTGGGCTGTTTGTTAAATAACTAAGGCAATTACTGATTTTGAAAGTGATACACTTAAGCCATAAAAGTATGGGAATTAAAATACCAATCCGAAATTTAATTCTATAAGAAGCGGAGGAAGAGGGATGCCGACGATTCCACAATACTTTCTTTCCAAAACACTATTTCCGTTTGAAATGTCGGCATGCTGACAAGCTTTGCTTCGTCAGCATTCGAATTTTGCGGAGGAAGAGGGATGCCGACGATTCCACCTTACTTTCTTTCTAAAAAATTATTTCCTTTTGGAATGTCGGCATGCTGACAAGCTTTGCTTCGTCAGCATTCGAATGTTGCGGAGGAAGAGGGATTCGAACCCCCGGACCTGTTACAGTCAACGGTTTTCAAGACCGCCGCGTTAAACCACTCTGCCATTCCTCCTGGCTGAATTTCAGCTTGCGGGCACAAAGATAATCTCCCTGACAAAATCCTGCTATTCTTGACTGTCTAAATTGATGATCCCGGTCCTTTTCTACCATTTAAACGTTAACAGCTGCCAAATGACCGCTGTTTTATACGAATTCCCCTTAATTTTAGAGCCTTATTAATTTATATAAGTATGAAAAACTGGATCGTTTTTTCTTGTTTTACACTTCTGAGCTGTCTTTTGTCCTGTAAATCTAAAACTGAAAATGCTCAGGTTCCAACTGATGCGCCCAAGGACAGTATACAACTTGTTGCTTTTGAACCCTCAGCCGCATTTTATGATGCTGCCATTAGTAAAATGGATTATCGTGATGGGCAATTTAAATTCACTCTTTCCGGGGATTATCAGTTGGGGCAACAAACACCGGATGCGCCTCAAAAAATGTGCGCTAACTCGGATAAAGGTCAACACATTCACTTAATTGTGGACAATAAACCCTATGAAGCCAAATATGAATCCGAATTTCACTATAAAATCGAAGACGGCAGTCATTATGTACTCGCCTTTCTTTCCCGTTCTTACCATGAAAGTATCAAAAACCCAAAGGCATCCGTATTGATCCATGCAGAAGTCAAAGACAGCTCCTTTAAAAAACTGAGCCCTGTAGATATGCCCATGCTATTTTATTCCCGGCCTAAAGGAACTTATGTAGGAAAAGACACTAAAAAAGTGATGCTTGACTTTTATTTGGCTAATTGTCGTTTAGGTCAAATGTTTAAAGTAAAAGCAGAAATCAATCAAAAGGAATTTATCATTGATAAATGGCAACCCTATTACATGACAGGTTTACCAATGGGTGAGAATAAAATTAAATTAAGTTTATTAGACAGTGCGGGTGTTCTGGTTAATAACCCATTTAATCCAGTAGAACGAACTTTTACCCTACAAGCAGAACCGGGTCAGAAATAATTTTGTTTATCTTTGCATTCCTTTTTAAGAAACCAGGAGAACCAAAGCGTTCAACGGTCTATTAAGAATCACATGGTGGTTGTAGCTCAGTTGGTTAGAGCATCGGTTTGTGGTTCCGAGGGTCGTGGGTTCGAATCCCATCATCCACCCATTTAAAGCCCCTTTTTTGGGGCTTTTTTTATTCAACCCAGATTTTTCTTTGGCTTAGTATCGCGAGCCTAAATTTCTTCTAGATCAAGAACTTACACATATTTTTATTCACAATATAAGCATGACCGCACTTATGCTAAAAATATTTTATTTGCAAAGATTTTATTGGACTTTTGAGGCTCACTACGAAATCAAAAGAAAAATACTGGTTTAGATCCATTTGATTTGGAATTCTCCGCCGGAATGGAATTAAAACTGAGAAACAATTCCATAAACCCAATTGGATATTAAAAAGGGTCTCAATTTGTTTTGGTGCAATTTTTACAAGAATCGGATTGTTTTCTTCTGATTTTGTTTCAATTTGAATCCCTATCGAGGCCGAATTAAATCAATGACCCGTTATTAAAATTTTCCGGATAGCAGATTGATCCAAATCAGCAGCATTGATTCTTATAAAATATAAACCTGGTGGAAAGGCTTCGGTAGTAATCGGATTACTTGTTGCGCTGCTTATATATTGACCCAACAAACTGCCATCTATTCTAAGTATTTCAATCTGATAAAACCCATCAATCCCTTCAATGATTAGTTCATGATTTGAATTAATATAAAGTTTTGGATTCTTAGCAAATACTTCTTGATTGGCATCGGGAATCAAGACTACTGGAAATTCAACTCGTTCACTTTTACAGATCAAATCATTGGAGCGAACTACCCAATCGTAGAAATAATAATAGTAACTATCTCCTTTGTCTGATGTATTGATCCGAATTTTATCTTCAATAAAAAATGGGTAATAAAAATTCTGATCGGATCGATACAATCTGGGACTAATTGATCCAAAAATTGCAGTGTTTTGTATTGAATTGGTAGTTAATTTATATGGTTTTTCAGCGGGGGGAATATTAAAACCAAGAAATACCTGATTACGTCCTTTGACCGTGTTTATTTCTTGTTGTTGAATCACCACACCATTTGCATCTAATAATTCAATGATTCGTTTACCGGGGTCATCTGTGTACACCGTGACAGAATCTAAAATCACCGGATTATAAACCGTAAACAACATTTGATTATTAATAAAATTGGCATGGTAGGGTGACGCACTATAACTTGGGGTTTTTAATCCTCCGTGTACATGAGGGTATCTGTTTCTATTAAAATATTCAAGCCAATACGATGTTGATTGCAACAAACTGTCTGTAGTAAAAAAAGGTCCACTTGCTATTGGAAACAAATCGTCTTCGTTTCTAAACCATAAACAAGAGTCGGCGCCCCCATTTAAAATTCTGGGACCTGATTTATAGGCTGTATCGGGGATAATTTGTGGTGAAAGTGGTGTATCAAAAAACTGTAGATTAAGTGTGTCAGAATATTCCAGATCACAAAAACCTTGTCGGATGGCATAATACAATCCGCTTGTTTTTATTGTTAACGATGCAGCGCTATCTGTTGTGGACCAGCGCACCGATTCTTCGGGGTTCAATGCCAATTCCAATTCATCACCTGAACACAAGTATTTTGTGTATCGGTGATTTAATTGAATTTGATTTTTTGGATTCAGATACACAGAAACCGGATCTGAAATAAAAAAACAATTATTAGAATCCCGTGCAGTATAATAATAAACACCTTCCTCAACGAGTTGGATCTTATATGAGTTACTTCCTGTATTCCAATGAATATCCCGAAATCTACTATCAGCAATTAAATTGGTATCAATGGTGCCACAAAAGAATAATTTGTTTGGCTTTGTTCGATCTACTATCTGATAACATCCACTTTCATAAAAATTATATTGTGTGTTTGGAATTAAATTGTAGAAAACTTCTTCTAAACCGGATGGCCAATAAATATAAACACTGTCAACACGTGACGCCTTAGCCAATCCAAAATAAACAGCCATACTATTTTGAATTCCATAGGATTCACCTGCATGAACTTCCCTGATTTGAATCTTACCATTTACAAACAATTTAATTTTCGTCCCAATTCCATTTCGATTGGAATGAGTCCCTTCAAAATTAAATTTTATATAATGATTTCCGTTTGATGGATTAAGCCAGAGCTTATCTTGTTTGTTGGAAGGCGCATTTAACAGATCTGCATAACTTGCATAAAGGTCCAGACTGCCGTCATTATTAAAATCTCCTGTTGCGCAACTCGAAAATGCCTGAGAGAAAGCTTCTATGTCTATTTTTTCGAATTTAAAGCTGCCCAGATTTTGCCACAATTCGGTACCTGTGCCTGTTAGCAAAATGTCTAAATCTCCGTCATTGTCATAATCAAAAGCAACTGCTTGCAGGGCGATTCCATTGTATTCCAAACCAGTACTTGCCGTAACATTTTCAAATCGATGATCTGCAGTCTGCTTAAGCAAATTACACGGAGTATAATGATTGATAACAAAAACATCTGTCAATCCATCGTTGTCAAAATCTTCAAACAAGCTAGCCCAACTTTGATCTCCAATATCTAATCCTCGAGTGACCGCCTGGTTGTTCCAAGATTTTGTTAAACTATCATAAACATAAAACAGATTGAGTCTTCTGGGATCTCTCGGATCATTTACTCCTGGCTTACATTTTGAAATGTACAGATCGGGGATACCATTCCAGTCAAAGTCGGTCCAAATGCAGCCATAATTGCCTGCTGAATTCCCGACACCGGGTAATTCCAAATTAATTATACTGCTATTGCGTATCAGTTGACCGGTTGAATCATTTAGATAAACCCGTGATGCCGCATTGTCATCGCAAATGGTGAAATCAATCCAGCCATCCCGGTTAATATCAAAAAAGCAAGCTGCCTGGGAGAAAAAATAATCAACATCTGAAATTTTATCAGAAAATCCAGTAGCTGATTGATATAAAATATGGACTTGTGTTCCTTCTCCACTTAACGCGATGTCATTGTATCCATTTCGATCAATATCTGCAACATTAATAGAATAGACTGCTGTAAGACTATGAAATGGCAATTGATTCCAAAAAAAATGGGCTGAACCGTCATTGATTCCGTACCATAATTTTTTGGACTGGTCAAGAATTAATAAATCATCCGTAGCGTCTCCGTTGACATCTGTAGCAGCGATTGCAATGCCACTGAAAAAAGATTTACCTAAAGTGTGTTCGTTCCAGATTGATTGTGCAGAAATAAACTGCTGCAAAACCAATAAAATTATTGATAAGCAGGTTAAACGAATCGGGTGTAGCTTAAATTTGCTTTTCATAGTATGCAAATATATTAAAAAAATTATAATATTTGAACTCCCTACTGATTCAACGCCTGTTCCTGTATAGCCGCTATTATCTGAGTGCCAAAAGCATTTATCAAATGCATGCACCCTATTTGTTTGAATTGCTACAATTTGTATATGATCCGGACAGAAATTATTATGATTTTATAAAAATCCATGAGGCATCAAAATCCTTAGAATCAAATTATAATTTGATTGCTGAAAATGATTTCTCAAAAACGCATCAACAAGCAGGACTGAGCATTGGTGCTATGTATAAGAAATCTGGACATACCTTGACAGCCTATGAGTGCTTGTATCGATTGGTTACTTTTATTAAGCCTAAAAATAGTTTGGAGCTTGGCGCATCTGTCGGAATGAGTGGTTTGAGTATGGCCCTGGCTAATAAATACGGTATTCATACCAGCGTTGAAGGAAATTCATCGCTCGCTGAATCAACAAACCGATTATTTCAAAACTATGAACTGAATTCTGCTCGTTGTTTGCATTCCCGATTTGATGAATTTTTATCAAATAACCCCCGTTCCAATTTGTTTGATTTTGTATTTATCGATGGAGACCACCGATACCAAGCGACCCTGGATAATTTTAATAAGTTGCTTGATATGCTTACAGAAGATGCAGTCTTACTAATAGATGACATTCATTGGTCAGCAGAAATGCATAAAGCCTGGATTGAATTGAGTCGACACCCATCCATACATTGCAGTTTGGAAATGATGCGATGGGGTTTATTATTTAAATCAAAAAAATTAACAAAAGGATGCTTTAGTTATATCCCTGTGTATTATAAACCCTGGCAAAAATTTATCTGAAATTATTTCATGAAACCTAAACGAGGTCTGTTAAATACATCCCTTCTGTCTTTTCCCGGAACAAACGACAAAACGTCTTCTAATTCAATTATCGTTTGATTTGTTTTTAGCAGCTCATTTTCACTTAAATTGGAAAGACGAATATTTTGGAAGCGAATGATTTCTTCACATATCGAACGAATCACCCTGGCATTGCCAAAAAACTTGTCTTTACTATCAAATAGATAGGCTAAATAAGCACGCAAATGGGTATCTGCTGCATCGCTGATATGCAAGTTGACATCTGAAAACATTTTCATTGCAATCATAAACAATTCCTCTTCGGAATAGTCTTCAAATTTTAGAATCTTATCAAAGCGACTGCTTAATCCAGGATTTGATTTTAAAAAGAGCTCCATAGAATCTGTGTATCCAGCTACAAAGACAAAAAACTGTCCACGCTGGTCTTCCATCCGTTTCAGGAGGGTTTGAATGACCTCACTTCCGTAATCAGCGTTTTGTTGATTCACGGAACTGAGTGAGTAAGCTTCATCAATAAATAAAACGCCACCCATAGCCTCTTCAATTTTTTCTGCAGTTTTAATTGCAGACTGGCCAATGTATCCTGCTACCAAACCCTGGCGATCGGTTTCAACCATGTGACCACGTTCTAAAATTCCAAGGGCTTTGTAAATCTTTGCTAATATTCTTGCAACGGTACTTTTTCCGGTTCCAGGATTTCCCAGAAACACCGTATGTAGAAAATGTTGATTTAATACTTCTTTACCTGATTTACGGGCAAATTGAACAATGCGAACCAATTCTCGGATTTCTTTTTTTACTTTTTCAATTCCTACCAGTTGATCCAATTCAACTAAAGCAGTTTGCAATAATTCCTGATCTACTGGAATTAATGGTTTAACATGCACAGGTTCTAATTCGATCTTTTGCACATCTTCCAGGGTAACGCTACTTAATAATTCCACTTCCAATTCCTGAGGTGCGCTATTTGACATCACCCGAATTCCAAGATTTATTTTTGCTTTTTCCACGAGATCGAAAACAAGACGTGCGTTACCAAAGGTATTGTCGCGGTTGCGATAGGCTTCGAGAATAAGATGCTGTAATTCTTCCACAGCATCTGATTTAAATTGAACCCCTTTACGCATCATTGCAAAATTTGCGATTTCATAAAGTTCCTGTGGCAAATAATCAGGAAATTCAAAATACAATTTAATTCTGGATTTTAAGCCGGGGTTTGAATCCAGAAAATAGCGCATTTCTTTGGGATAACCCGCCATGATGACTGCAAGATCACCAGGTCCATTTGACATTTCTTTTACAAGAATTTCAATTACCTCTCTTCCAAAATCTTTGCTGTCATCATTGGTTCTTGCCAAAGCATAGGCTTCATCAATAAACAAAACGCCGCCTCTTGCTTTTTCAATAACTTCTTTGACTTTTGGTGCGGTTTGTCCAATATATTCTCCAACCAGTTCTGCACGATCCGCTTCATAAACATGTCCTTTTGAAAGCACGCCCATCTTGCGATACAAACGACCCATCATTTTGGCAATAGTCGTTTTACCTGTTCCGGGATTTCCATAAAACACAGAATGCAAAGCCAATTTTTCTTCTTCCCGAATTCCTTTTTCTTGTCTTAGTTGTAAAAATTTAACGTATTGCGCATGTTCGCTTACTTTTCTCTTTATATCCTGTAAACCGATTAATTGGTTTAACTCAGATAAGATGTCTTCCAATTTAGATTGATCGGGTTCGATCCCTGGCAATACGATGGGATCAGATATATGCGGAAGTGTTATAGGAGCAATACCTTCTTCAAACTCAAAAGCCACCTCAAAAGGCATCACAGCCAAAAGGCGCTCCATAAATACTATTTCAACCGTATATAAACCTTCCCACCAGGATCCTTTCACATTAGAGCCCCACCCAGCTGTAATAAGTATTTTCTCATCTTCTCTGCGTACCGGAACCAAACGGGTTACTTGTCCTTTTAATTCACGAGACTCATTTAAAAACTTCACAAAGAGTTCGCATTGCCAATGTGCTTGAACACTTTTATTGTCCAGGACCAATTCTGCATAGATATATCTGGTTTCTTCCCCGTTAAATGTTTTTACATAATTCCGTTCTTCTTGAGAAACATCTTCAAAAGGACCCTCATACAATTTAAGAGATTGCAATTCAATATAAGGTCTGTCGGTTTCAGTTTTAGAGACTCCAGGATCTTCAATATAAAAATACTTACTCCCTATTTTTTCTCCATCCATCCAGGCTTCCCAATAATAACTGCCCTTCTTCCAAAAAGAGCCTTCCTTCTTATTACCCCAACCTTCCCGAATAAACACCGTATGATCAAATTTTGAAATCTTACGCCGGAAGCTGAGATTGCAAACTTCTTTCTTGGTTTTAATTAAACTAAAGCATTTTAATTCAATGTCAGTCTCCCAGGATTCCTTGTCAAAATATTTATTAATAAATGATAGTTCGACATAGATATAGGACGTATCAAATCGATCAAATACCTGGCGGTACTTTTTTTTATTATCTGCCAGCCATTCTGTAGATGCGTAAACCTTTAGTTCTTTAAACTTAAATTTTTTGGTTTCGGGAATTTTAATTTCTTCTTCCATTTTGGTTTATACCAGATTCAAGATTAAATATATAACACATTTATTCAAAAAAGGATGGTTCAGTCAATTTTTTAAAAAATCCTGAATTTCCATAAAAAATGAACTTTTAAGCGGACTTCGTGTTAAGCTTTCAGTTTTATAATGGCTAGAATACATTTTATTTTTGAGGACAAGCTCATAGCCGATCGGGTGGTCGAGTGCCCTGCTTTGGATAAATCGATCCTGGAAATCACTGAAGAACACGATATTCATCTCAATCATAATTGTGGTGGCGTTTGCGCCTGTTCAACCTGCCATGTTTATATCCATTCCGGAGAGTCCTTTTTAGAATCCATTTCAGACAAAGAAGAAGATTTTATAGATCGGGCAATCAATCCCAGGCTGGAATCCCGTTTGGCATGCCAATGCATTTTACTGGACGAACAAGCAGATATCAAAGTTGAGATTCCTGACCAAAAAAGAATTATTGGACACGAACATTAATACCTACAAGCATGTCATTTAAAGAAATTGAAAATTTACCTATTCATTGGGCAGATCATGAAGACATCGCAATGGCCTTATATGAACGTTTTGGAAGTGAATTTAATGAAGGTAAAATATACAGAATTCGTTTCACCGATTTAATAGAATGGGTTTTGGAAATTCCAAATTTTGAAGGACATCGCGACGCCTGCAGCGAGGCTCATCTGGAGCAAATACAAGCCAAATGGGTCTATGAATGGCGGGATAATAATTCGTAATTTGTTGTAGAACAAAACCTGCAGTCCTTTCAATAAATATTATTCCTTTTTAGCAGAGAAAATCGATATTTATAATTTACCAGCTAAATGAATATTCGAGATTCATATACCTTTAATGCATGAATGTATATCAGCTTTTTCCAAAAATCAAGGCAATCGTAATGGACATAGACGGGGTTTTAACCGATAATAAGATCCTGGTAACCGAAGAAGGTCAATTTTTACGTAGCATGAATGTTAAAGATGGATATGCTATTAAACTAGCTCTCCAGGCAGGCCTTCACGTCGGGATAATTTCAGGAGGTCGTTCAGAAGGCACCCGCAAACGTTTTGAATTATTGGGTGTTCGGGAAATTTACCTTGGGATTGAAAATAAATTGGAAGTCCTGAATCAACTCTTGAAATCATGGAATATAGATCATTCAGTGTGTGCCTATGTAGGAGACGATTTGCCGGATCTTGAAATCATGCGTGTTGTAGAACTTCCTTGTTGCCCCTCCGATGCTGTCCCGGAAATTATTTCTGTTTCAAAATACATCGCTTCTGCAACCGGTGGCAATGGCTGTGTCCGCGAAATCATTGAAAAAATCTTACAAGCACAGGATTCATGGTAATCAAAGCCTGGAATCGCCTGCTTCGATTGCCTAATTTATTTATTCTGGCCTGGAGTCAATTTTTAGTGTTTCGTTGTTTAATCCTTCCATTTTTTGACGCAGATGAATTGACTTTAAATTTCAATCAGTTTTTATTACTCATGCTGGCTTTTACTCTAGTTTGTGCATCCGGCAATGTGATCAATGCAATTTATGATCGGCATATAGACGCAACACAGGAATCCTATTTTATTATTCCTAAATATTTTAGCTTGCAATTTTGCTGGATACTCTATATAAGTTTAATTGGAGTCGGTGCAGCTATTAGTTTTTATTTAGCCCTGACAAGCCACCAAACAATGTTATGGTGGATTTATCCAATCAGTGTTTTTTTACTTTGGATTTACTCTTACAAATTGAAATGTTTTCCTGTATTGGGCAATTTAATTGTAGCCGCTTTTACAGGGCTTGCGCTGCTTTTTATCCCATTTGCATTTCGTGAGAATTTAAATGATTTACGAATGCTCGATTATTCTTTGTGGGCTCAGTTGAATTACCGGTTCTTAATGCTTGGAATATTTGCAATGCTTTGCAATTTGTGCCGTGAGCTCTGTAAAGATCTGGAAGACTTTATTCCGGACCAAGTCCAACAATGCCAAAGTACGGCCGTTTACTACGGAATCCCAACTGCAAAAAAGATGACCTTGTGGTGTATGCTAGCATTGGACGCGGTATTGGTTCTAGACATGATTCGACAACCCACAAGCTTCAATCAAGTGCTAGCCGTTGCATTTGCATTAGCACCGGCAAGTTATTGTTCATTTAAATTATTTAAGTCATTTCAACAAAATGATTTTGCTCATGTCAGTGCATCCTTAAAATTTTTAATGCTATCAGGATTAATTCTATTTTGCATATTGTATGAATTCTAAAATTAATTTAAGAAAAATAATTCTTGCATCTAACTCTCCAAGGAGATTTCAATTGATGCTGGAATCCGGATTTTGGTTTGAACAGCGGAGTTTTGATTTTGAAGAAAGCTATCCGGATGATCTGCCGTTATTTAAAGTCGCTCAGCATATTGCTGAAAACAAATCAAAGCATGCCATTCACAGCATCGCACCGAATGAAATCTTATTAACTGCTGACTCAATTGTAGTACTTAATGAACGGGTTTTTGGCAAACCTTCCGATTTTGATGAAGCATATACTACGTTGGCTCATTTATCTGGTAAAAAACATCTCGTTTATACAGGGGTATGTCTCCAGGACCACCATAAAAAAATAGCGTTTACCGGGAGTTCCGAAGTTTATTTACGTCCTTTAAATCACGAAGAAATTTGTTGGTATATAGCACAGTATAAACCCTACGACAAAGCGGGAGCGTATGCTGTGCAAGAATGGATTGGACTATGTAAAATTTCTCATATACATGGTAGTCAGGCAAACATTATGGGCTTACCAACTGATTTGGTTTATGAAGGACTTAAATCCTTTGAAGGGGCATTGGTTTTTCCGCAATAATGCAAATCCACTCTCCTTTTTGCATGTGGCTTTTATAATTTAAACTAACTGCGTGTATTTGATGGTTCATATCATCCAAATCCTGATGAAGAAAACCTGATAAAATGATTTGGCCGTTTTGTTTCAAATGTTGAGACAATGTGGGCAAGGTATCCAATAAAATGTTTCGTGTAATGTTGGCTATGATCAAATCAAATTCCATTTTTGGAATTAAATCTGCAGATCCTAAAAGTACTTGAGCACCTTCAACAAAATTCAATCGTAAATTTTCCTGGGTATTATCGATACATAAAGGATCATTGTCTATAAAAATCACTTGATCTGCATGATGTTTGGCAGTAAGAATGCCAATGATGCCTGTACCACAACCAAAGTCAAGGACTTTTTTATTGGAAAAATCCTGATCCACTATATAAGATAAAATCATGGAAGTGGTTTCATGGTGTCCCGTCCCAAATGCCATCTTTGGAAAGATGATAAGTTCCTCTTTATAATTTGGATCTTCAGAATGGAATGGAGCTCGAACGATTAATTTTGTTTCAATGGTATATGGAATAAAATTTGATTCCCATTCAGCATTCCAGTCTTTTCGTTGATGCTCGATTCTATGAAAAACAAGCTTATTTTCTATTAAGTAAGTTTCAATTGCTGTTTGTTTTTGCAAGAGGTCTTCCCCTTCCAGAAAAGCTTCCAATGCATCTTCGTGTTCCTGAAAGGCATCTGCCCCCAACTCCGATAAAACAGCAAGTAATAAATCAAAAGATTCGGTACTGGTCTCAATGCGATACGAAATGCAATCCACCATGGTTAATACACTTTACTGTAGGCACTCCAGGTGTTTTCCAATAAAGCCGTGATGGTCATTGGACCTACGCCTCCGGGCACGGGTGTAATGGCGCTTGCTTTTCGGGAAACTTCATTAAAATCCACATCACCAACCAATCGATACCCTTTTGGTACTCCCGGGTCCTCCATTTTATTGATACCAACATCGACTACTACAACGCCTTCTTTAACCATGTCTCCTTTCACAAAACCTGGAATTCCCAAAGCCGCAATTAATATATCCGCACTCAAACAAATTTCCCTTAAATTGGATGTGCGGCTGTGTGCGATTGTCACGGTTGCATTGCCTGGCTTGGTTTTTTTTGACATTAATAAAGCAATGGGTGTGCCGACAATATTACTTCTACCCAACACCACGCAATGTTTTCCTTCGGTATCAATTTGATATCGATCAAGCATCATCATAATTCCCATAGGCGTAGCAGGTTGAAATGCTTTAAACCCCAAAGCCATTTTGCCAAAATTATTGGGATGAAATCCATCGACATCTTTTATCGGATTAATCGCCAAATTTATTGCATGTTCATCGATGTGTCTGGGCAATGGAAGTTGCACGATGTAACCGTCCAGTTGATCATCCTCATTTAATTTGGCAATAATATCCAATAATTCGGCTTGGGTAGTTGAATGTGGTTTCTTAATCAAACTGGAAGCAAAACCAACTTCTTCACAAGCGCGCATTTTATTTCTTACATAAGCCTGACTGGCAGGATTATCCCCAACGATGACCGCTGCTAAATGAGGTGGCCGAATGTCATTCTGACAAAACTGGATGACTTTAGCCAAGATCTCCTTTCTTATAATCGTCGATAATTTATTGCCGTCTAATAGAAGCATAGGGTTTGAATTATTGGGAATTTAATTTTGGGTGCAAATATAGGAGTATAGTTGATAGTTGATAGTTGATAGTTGATAGTTGATAGTTGATAGTTGTTAATTGTTAGGTGATAGTAAGAGCTTTTAGTTGTCCATTGCGTCTCTGCGTCTCTGCGAGAAATAAAATAGTTGATAGGTGTTCGTTGTCAGTGGATATTAAAAGCTTGTCCTTACCTAAGATAGCGTGAATTTTTTAAATAAATTAAAGATCGCTTTGATGATGGCAGATTTTATAAATACTTCAATTATAGAAGTATTCGCGGGCTCTGCGATTATATCCATCTGGAATGGTGTTGGCATCGATCGGATTGTTGCCACGCACTTCCTGAAGGGCATTTTTATAGAGTTCGAGTTCCCAATTCTTATTGTGTATTTCTCCATGGGCTGTTGAATGCAGTAAACGAAAATCGCTGCCAGCCAGATCCGGATTGTAGAATAAAAATTTTACATTGGTTTGGCCTGTTTTAAGAATTTTATTGTACTTCCAAATTTCATAAGGAAAAGCTCCGTTGTCTTTGTCTTCAGCGATTTGTTCATCCGGTTTTCCGTATCGTAAATAAATACTTCCCCGAGCGGTTTCAAAACCATAGCCAAAGCCTGAATAAAACATGGCATCCAACTTTCGAATGTATTTTAAAAATTTATCAAAAGCAATTCTCGCTGTGTCGGCCTGATCACTCCAATAGGCAAAGAGAAAAATTCTTTTTTCCTCTAATTTTTTATCCTTAAAAAAATTATTGAGGATATCGACATCCAGGCTTGATATCAAGGGATACATCGCCCGCAAGCTGTAGTCTATAATTGGTTCAGATAAAGTATCAAAAAACTGATGATCTTCAACTTTGCTTGCAACTAACTTAGCAATTTTATCCCAAAATGGATTCACACGGTTAAATTCAACAGATGATTCTGCTACTTCTTTGGAAGATTCATTCAATAATTTAACTGTTAAGCGATAAGTCCCACTGGTTAAATTACTGATATCATGTTTTAGATAATACGCATCAAAATTTCGAGCATTGCGTGCTTTGTGCCATTCTTGTTGGACTATAAAATTTCCACTTGAATCTTGCTTGGATAAATTGAATTTATAGAAAAATCGTTTTCCAAGTTTATCACAATGATATGTTTCAAAATATGCACCAAGCAACTTTTGTGTTTCTTTATATACTGCGTAAGGCAAAGGTTCGCTTATAAAACCATTTTTATAAAATAAATTAATAGTGTCTTTGGATTCTCTGATAACTGAAGCCAATTGCAAACCAGAGACATGGGGTTTTAGGGGAATGTTTTTTATTTCAATAGAATCTAACAAGCTCAACTCCCTGCTTGTATCCCGCAGATCTTCGATTTTAGTTTCCAAAATATAATTTCCTGCCGGAAGCTGCCACCGAACGAGGTGAATTATATCGTGCAAATTTTTTTGAGGAGTTGAGTTTAGCAAGAGACGTTCTGCTTTAACCATGTTGCTGTCTTTTCTCAAAATCAGGGTTACCTGAGATTCAATAGACAACAAGCTATCCCGTTCGATTTTTTTGGTAAATCGATCTGCTAAAATGTGCAATCTGATTTCTAGGTAGGGGCTTAACTCGGTGGTGTAAAATACATTGGACTGAACAAAGGCCTCTATACCCTCTTTAGAATTGCTCATCAGCAAACTAGGGAGAAAAAGAAACCAGGCTATCCAATTGTTCATCCTATTCTTTCTTTAATTTGAAAAGGAATTCCGTTTTCTGAATTTTTGTTTTCATAACAATTACACCCAACTCCGGAGTCCTTTCTAAGTGAAACGTATAATCCATGCCTTTTGTTAATTGCAATACATTTTTTGCCAATTGATAGCCAGCCTGATTTTCGCCACCCATAAAATTGGTAGTTAATATGTGTTGGTCAAAATAGAAAAAGGCACCTTCCAGCGTATTCGTTTTTTTATTATTTCGAAGGGCTTCAATCACAATCCATTTTCCAATCAATTCGTCTTGTTTAATGGAAGTATCACTTACACAGGAAGTTAGGAACAGGCAGACAGAAATAAATAAAAAAAATCGCATGATGATTGGCTCTGATCAAATAATGCTAGTGCTTGGATTGGTAAAGATAAGCAGTCCCGTTAAAGATGCGTATTTTCGATAAATTTACATCTAAATTAATACTTTGAAATTTGTAGTTGTTACCGGAATTTCATCTGGGATTGGTTTGTATCTAAGCAAATTTTTAATAAATGAGGGATTTCAGGTTATTGGGACCCATCGGGATCGTGATCTGGCTGAAGGGTTGACTAAATCAACCAATGGACTTATACAATTGTATATGGATTTAGCTAATGAGCATTCCATTGAGCTTGCTGCAATTCAAATTCAAAAAATCGTAGGAAATCAGGGACTGTATGCCATAATTAATAATGCAGGTCAAGCCATACCAGGCCCTTTGACCGAAGTTCCGATGGAAAAGATCAAATATCAATTTCAGGTTAATGTATTTGGAAATTTGTTGCTCATCCAAAAATTGATGCCCCTATTGCAAATAAATGGACCGGGTTCCCGAATTATAAACATGAGTTCGGTTTCAGGTTTATTTGCTTCACCCTTTTTAGGAAGTTATGCTGCATCCAAATTTGCCCTGGAAGGATTATCAGATAGCCTTAGAAGAGAATTAAAATTATTGGGAATTGAAGTAGTTGTTATAGAACCCGGACCCATTCGAACCGCAATCTGGAGTAAACATTTAGGCGTTTCGGAAGATTATAAAGGGGGATTATTTGCACAATATCTTCTAAAAGCTACAGATATCATTCAACAAATGGAAGAAAATGCCATGTCTCCGGACATTTTAAATCAGCCTATTCTGGATGCGCTACTGTCAACGAAACCTAAAACCCGATACCTGATCCACAAAAACAAATTTCTGTTCTTACTTTTGGCAAAAATTTTGCCTGATAAATGGGCTGATTATCTGGTTAATAGAAATTTAAAGTCCAATAACAAAAAAATAAGGCCTGTCTGATGAAATACCTATCTGCAATTTTTCTCTTCTTTCTTTTTAGTGTAACGGCAATTTGTCAGAATTCGTTTAGTCTGAAAGACAGTCTTCGCGGTTCACTGAGGCCCGAACGAAACTACGATGTTAGTTTTTACGACTTGGATGTAGCTGTAGATATTAATAATCAGAGCCTCAAAGGGGTCTGTGAAATCCACTTATCTGCAAACGAAGCGCTGTCTGTTCTGCAGATTGACCTTTTTGAAAAAATGAATATCCGAAAAATAACAGAAGGTGGCCGTGAATTAAAATTTCAAAGGAGCTATGATGCCATTCTGGTTCAAACCAATTTAAAAAAGGGTGAACAGGCTGTTTTCAAATGTTATTATGATGGAAAACCACAAGTAGCAAAGAATGCACCTTGGGACGGAGGATTTGTGTGGTCTAAAGATCAGAATGGTAAACCTTGGGTGGGTGTTGCTTGCGAAGGTACCGGCGCTAGCTTATGGTGGCCAAACAAAGACCATCTCTCAGACGAACCTGAGAAAGGGATGGAAATTCACATTACCGTACCCTCCGAATTGATGGCCATTTCAAATGGGAATCTTTCAAAAGTGACGGATGCGGATAAAACGCATAAAACCTATCATTGGAAAGTGAGTTATCCAATCAACAACTACAATGTGAGTTTGTACATCGGTGATTACAGCCATTTTAGCGATCAATACACTGCACTTGATGGATCCATTTTGCCATTGGATTATTATGTTTTGAGTTATAATGTTGAGAAAGCCCGCAATCATTTTGAACAGGCTAAAAAAATGTTGGAAGTTTACGAACATTTTTTTGATAAATATCCCTTCTGGAATGATGGCTATGCTTTGGTAGAATCGCCCTATTTAGGAATGGAACATCAAAGTGCCATTGCATATGGAAACAATTACCAGCGTGGCTATTTGGGTGGACGGATTCCAGAAAATTTAAATTTTGATTATATCATTGTCCATGAAAGCGGTCACGAGTATTTTGGAAATGCAGTTTCCTGCAAAGACCATGCTGATATGTGGATCCATGAAGGATTTACAACCTATCTGGAATCCTTATACGTTGAATATTTATTTGGAAGAAAGGAAGCACTGAAATACCTAGATAGTCAACGGTCCATGATCCAAAATAAACATCCATTAATCGGACCACGCGATGTAAATTATCAAGGATTTCCTGATTCAGATATGTATTACAAAGGAAGTTGGGCTTTACAGACCTTGCGTTTTGCAATTAAAAATGACAGTACCTGGTTTAAACTGATCAAAGGATTTTACAATACCTATAAATATAAAAATATCGACAGTGAAACTTTTTTTAATTATGTAAACAATTATACAAAAAAAGATTTTACGCCATTTTTTAAACAGTATTTTTATCATGCAGAAATTCCAAAATTAAAAATCAAAGTAGAAGCTGACAGCAACCGGACTCGAATCATTTATAAATTAATTGCTGCTGAAGAAAAATTAGAAATCCCAATAGAAATCAGTATTGATGGTCGGGTCATCCCTCTTGAAGCCGGAACCAAAGAACGCAATATTGAATTCCGTAAAAAGTTTAAAAACATTAAAGGAGTAAACAATCAATCCCTGGTGGAAGTGTTACCGATTGAAAATTAGGTGAGGAGGAGGGCTGAAGGGCTGAAGGGCTGAAGGGCTGAAGGGCTGAAAGGCTGAACGGCTGTTAGACTGTTAGACTGTTAGGCTGTTAGGCTGTTAGGCTGTTAGCTTAATAGCTTATCAGCTTGTTAGCTTGTTAGTTTGTTAGAAATTTTTAACCACTGACCACTTTTTCCTAAACACTGATTTTGGGCTGGAGGACTGAAGGGCTATTAGCTTATTAGCTTATTAGCTTATTAGCTTGTTAGAATTTTTTGACCACAGAACACTAATCCCTGGCTACTGATTTTTGGAATCAATTAAGCCTCGGTGCTTTCTTTGACAGCCAAGGTACGTTCTTTGATACGTGCTTTTTTACCAGATAATTTGCGCAGGTAGAACAATTTGGCACGACGAACGCGTCCTTTTTTTACCACTTTAATTTCTGCAATATTGGGAGATGAAAATGGAAAAATACGCTCTACACCAACTCCGCTGGATACTTTTCTAACTGTAAAGGTTTTGTTTTTGCCTTCACCACGGACATTGATTACATCTCCTCTGTAATCCTGGATACGCTCTTTATTTCCTTCGATAATTTTATAGCTGACTACGACGGTATCTCCTGAAGAAAATTCAGGGATCCGGCTGGTGTCCATTAATGTGTCCTGTACATATTTGAGCAAATCCATGATATTCTAGTTTAAGGATTTTAAAAAGAGTCGCAAAGATATAGTTTTTACCTGAAATTCTAAAAATTTAGCCTAATTTATCTTATCAAACTGGCAAATCCTTTCAATTCGATGAGTTGATTTCTAGGCGTGGTATATCGAACTACGTATACGTAAACGCCATTCGGCAAATTATTGCCTGAATTATCAAATCGGCCATTCCATCCTTCCAGGGGGTCATTGGTTTTAAAAACCTGGCCACCCCAACGATCCCAAATACTCATTTCAAACGATCTCATGCCATCCAAAATCCCTGAGCCTAAAAACTGCTCGTTTTTTGAATCACCGTTTGGTGTAAAGGCATTGGGCATAAAATAGGTCACAATTGGCTCTACATCAATGTATTGAGTCAAAGTATCGCGACACCCATTGTTATTTATGGCAATCAGTTGGATCCTTTGTTGACCCGTATCTCTAAATGTATAAATTGGGTTAAGCAACACGCTTCGATCACTTAGGTTAAAAACCCATAACCGGCTGTTGCTATTAGTTGAAAGATCTGTGAAGCTGGCCGTTTTTTGAAATGAATTAAATTTATCCGGGGTAAAACTAAAGTCTGCATTCGGAGACTGCCTAGAATTTATCCAATTGGGGTAGTTTTTCTCAATATAGCATCCTATGGGTGAAGTTATCTGGAGCTTAACTGAAAACACACCACCGGTTTTGTAACTATGACAGGGTGAAATTTCTGAACTGGTTTGCCCATCCCCAAAATCCCATAAAATGTCATAGGTCGTGTCGATAGGAATCGAAAGATTTTTAAAACACACGTTTAATGGCGTACAGCCATCAAAGGTCGAAGGTTCTACGATCAACAAAGGAGGTACCGGAAAATAGGAAATTGTAGCCACTGTATCATCCAAACATCCATTGATATCCCGAACTTGAAGCCGGATTGATTTCAATCCAGGGGTATTGAACAGGTAGCTTGGATCCTTAATAATCGAATTTCCAGCACCAGCAAAATTCCAATTCCAATTGGTTAGTTGCCCACTTCCTGAAAATGAATTGTCTGAGAAAGAGACCGGTCCGGCAACGCAGGTATCGTAAGTAAACCCAAAACCGGCACGGATTTCAGGAAAAACATTCACTTGAATATCAGCCGAATCCGAACATTCACTGCCTGGATTTAAAACCATTTTTCCAAAATACGTACCCAATCCAGGAAAGGTAAAACGCGCATTTCTTTGGGCTTCTTTTTGGTTTACACCTCCGATATTAAAAGTCCAATCATAGGCTCTAATGTATTGTACATCGGTACTTAAATTTTCAAAATCAATGCTTGTTTTGCCACAGAGATTGATAATAAATTTTTTATCACTGAGTATTGAATCAGATTTCAGTTTTGCATGCACTTTTGGTTCACAATAGGTCACATTAAATTGAAAATCCCGTCTGGTTTCTGTAAGCAGAATTCCATTTCTAAATTCCCGGATGCAAACACCCACCACAAATTGACCTTGGATTTCGGGTTTACCTGTAATCAATCCGGTTAAAGGATTTATTGAAACTACCGGATTTCCGGCAAGCGGAGTATTTGCAGTATATATCGGAGTTCTGAAATTCACGGTGCTGAATGGCGGCGGACAGCCAAACGGATCTGGTTTTACACCATAACACATTTCACTTCCGTTGAGGGTGCCATCCTGTCCGCCCGCAACCAAGGGTGTACAAAATTCATAGGTCACTAAATCGCCATCCGCATCAATGATGGAATGATCAAAATTCAACGCACTGTTGATGCAAATTACGATGGGAGGAAATTTTTTAAATCGAGGGCTGTTATTGCAAACCCGCTGACCTTCGGGAGTAATCTCGATTACAAACGCAGCACCATCCATTCCCGGGTTTAGGATATTGGAAATGGTTTCATTCCGACAACATCGTTGGTAAGCAATGTAATAGGAATTGGTACTCATTCGCAAATTTCCGGTTTGAAATTCATAGGTACCTTCCTCGACACAGACATTCTCCGGTACTATCAAACAAGGATTATCTTCATCAGCATTTATTTTAACAATGGGTGATTTTAATAATACTTGATCCAGTTTCTTGACATTTCTATAAAAACCATTGGGCAATTTCTCATAAATCCCTATTTTAATCTGTTGGTCAAATTCTGCGGCCTGAAAGGCATAACAGTCTCTATACATTTTTAAGGTCACCGCAAAATTGACAAACTTATTGACTGTATCCACGCTTAAACACCGATAGGACATATCTCCCCCAATGATGTGTTTGCCATTCAACAGCATGGTATGACTTAAAAAAACCAATAATAGTAGAAAGTGTCTCAAAATTTCCCTGTGATTATATCTAACTAAACGAATTCTAGCGTTAATTGGTTATGATAATGTAAAACTAATTTAAATGAACGATTCAAAAACTCATAATGAACTGAATTAATTTGCCCCAAAAGGGCTTTATTCAAGGCATTTAAATTTTTGAAGCTTTTCTTTGATCTTTACAATTTCCATATATTATGCAAAATTAAATTTGTTGGATGAATTTCAATTTAAATGATGAAAATACTGATTTCTGGAGTGCAGTCCAGTGTCTAAAAGATGGGAAGGTGCTTTTGTATCCAACTGATACGATATGGGGTTTGGGCTGCTCAACGGATTTTCCTGAAGCATTGGAGCGATTGTATGAAATTAAGAAAAGGCCCGGAAACAAGGCTGCCATCCTTTTGGTAGACTCGATAGATATGTTAAAAAAATACATCGATTACATTCACCCCCGGGTCGAAACGCTAATGGGTTTTCATAAAAGACCCTTAACAGTCATCTACAAGAATGCAAAGAATTTAGATCCCCGATTTACTGCACAGGATGGTTCCATAGCCATTCGTGTTTGTGAGGATGTTTTCTGCAAGGCACTCATTCAAGAAATTAAGGGGCCCCTGGTTTCTACTTCGGCAAATTTCAACGGGGTCGATGCTCCTACTCATTTTGAAGAAATTGATCCCTTACTCATACAACAAGTAGATTATGTTGTAAAATACAGACAAGATGATACTTCAAAAAATCAAGTAAGCTCTATCATACGATTTGATCCGGAAGGGGAATTGGAATTCATCAGGATGTAATTCTGATGAATAGATTCTCGAAAAAAACTGTGTAGTTTTTATAAACTGATTGCAATTGAAATTTTAGTCTCTAAAAATTATTGAATTGAAGTCAAACTGAATAAACGAGCTGCCACGAATGGAGGACAAATAGAGGAAGGAAGAATTGCCACGAATGCACGAATAGAGGACACGAATGAAGAAGGAGGAAATGCCACGAATGCACGAATGGAATACGAATGGAACACGAATGGAAGAAATGCCACGAATGCACGAATGGAACACGAATGGAATACGAATGGAACACGAATGGAAGAAGGGAGATGCGAAGTATAAAATTTATTCGTCCTTAATTCGTGCATTCGTGGCGATTCTTCTTTCTTAATTAATTTCTCAATTCTTGCAAAGCTCGTTGAAAAACCGGATCTGTTTTTAATCGTTCTTCCTGAAAGGTGGATTCACCAAACAACCACAATAAAATTGTTGCATGACAAGTTTGGATGATTTGTTCTTCATTCCAACGGATGCCGGAATATTTTGTCTTTGCTTTTGACAATTCATTTTTTAGAATCAAATCCAATTGCTTATTGCTTTTCAAAGATTCCTTTGGATTTGCTACTAGTTTTTTTATTTCATGGATATGTCCTGCAATAATTGGTATTGCAATTAATTGTTGGGTAGAATCAAAAGCAGAGTTTGTTGCATCTAATTCAATATCAGGAACGACCCCTTTATTTGTAGCCAATCTTCTTTTTTTTCTACTATAATAAATGGCCTCCCCTGAATTTTCAGGATTTGACAAATAATTATACTCTTCTGAATTTTCATACGGTTTTTGAATGAGTCTTCCGGAATTGGTACTGAATCTGCTTACGGCCAGGCGGATTGCAGATCCATCCGGTAAGCTGTATTGTTCGAGCACAGTGCCTTTGCCATACGTATTTTGACCGACTATGGTCGCACGGTCCAAATCTTGAAGAGAAGCTGCAATCAATTCTGCGGCAGAAGCTGTTTCGTTATCAACCAACACTACTATTTTATCTAATCTAAAAAAAGGTTTTCCCGTTGATTTAAATTCCTTTGCAGCAGTTTTAAATCCTTGCGTCTTAAACAATAAAATATCTTTTTCCGGTATGAGTTGATTGAGAATATAAGCTGCTTCATGAACCAGGCCGCCCGCATTTCCGCGTAAATCTATGATCAGGCGATTGCAATTTTTTCCGGAAACATAGGTTTCCAAAACATTCATAAATTCTCTGTAACTTTCTTTGTTTAAGATTTTTAATTTCAAATACACGACTCCTTTTTCAGGACTGAAAGAAAGTCCTACAGCATTGTCTTTAAAAGGACTCAGACCAATTTTTGAATTTTGTTCCCGTGCAAATTCATGACTATACCATGCAATTTCAATACTATCCTGATTTGATTCTAAAATGGAATCAATTAATGAATCTAAATAATACATGTCGGGTTTGATTTGCAAACCATTGATCAATTTAATTTGATCACCGGCTTGCATCCCTGCGGCAGCTGCATCACTCGCTTCACGAACCTTTTGAATAACTATTTTTGAATCAGCAACTACCAAATCCAATCCAAAATCCTCATCGGTGCCATTCATTCGATTCGAAAATGAATTGAGTTCGCTCGATGGAATGTAATCTGAGTAAGGATCTAAACTTGCAAGCCATGCATCCAAAGCAAGGTCTGTGCTTTTTTCCAAATCAATGCTATCAATATATTTTGATTGAATATAACCCATGACATCCGCAAATTTTTGAATGCGATCCATTGAATTTAATTGGATCGCATTGGTTTCAACGGATGGTTTTTGAACTTGTCGCATATTCATGCCAGCTATCAGACCGATTGCTGCACACAAACCCAATAAAAATGGTTGCCATTTTTTATATGTATCCAAGTTGGTGCTCACGGCTAGTAATACGTATAGCGTCTCACTTTAGCTACGTGTTTTGCAAGTCTTACAACCTGACAGGTATATCCAAATTCATTATCATACCAGGCATAAATGGTCACTGTTTTTCCATCTGCTGAAACGATGGTGGACGGTGCATCTACAACAGAAGCACAGGTAGTACCTACTGCATTGCTGGAAACGTATTCGTTTGAAGTTGAATACTGAAGTTGTTCAACCAAATCCCCATACAGACTTGCATGACGCAATTTGGCAAGGATTTCTTCCAGGTTGGTTGGTTTTTCCAAAGTCAGATTCAAAATTGCCAATGAAACATTTGGTACCGGAACGCGAACGGCATTGCCGGTTAATTTACCTTTAAGATGAGGCAATACTTTTGCAACGGCACTTGCTGCACCTGTGCTTGTGATTACCATATTGATCGGTGCGCCGCGACCTCTTCTCGGTTTGCGGTGAAAATTATCCAACAAGTTTTGGTCACTGGTATAAGCATGAACAGTTTCCAAATGTCCTTTTTCAATTCCGAATGCCTGATCTATTACTTGAATAATTGGAACGATTGCATTGGTGGTACAGGAAGCTGCACAAAAAATATTTTCATCTACATTGTCTGCTTCCTGGGTGTTGACACCTACTACGATGTTGGGAATGTCTTTTCCTGGAGCCGTTAAAATTATTTCAGAAATACCGGGTCTAAGATGAGCGGATAATTTTTCACGCGTATCAAACATTCCTGTATTATCAATCAGGAGTGCATCATGAATGCCATAATCTTCATAATTAATTTCCGCAGGTGATGCAGCAAAGATCATTCTGATTCGATTTCCATTGATGATCGCTTCTGTTCCGTCCGGGCTTACTTCAATAGCCCCGGGAAAACTTCCATGGATTGAATCACTTTCCAAAAGCGCCAATCGCTTATGCACTTCTTCAAATTGATTTTTCATGCCTGCCCTCACAACGATGGCTTTTAATCGCAATTGTTCGCCACTTCCGGTTGATGAAATCAATCTGCGCGCAACCAATCGGCCGATTCGACCAAATCCATACAAAACAACGTCTTTGGGTTCAAATCCAACATTACCAATTTGCAAACCCGATTGCAGACGGTCTTTTATAAAATGGTCTAAGCTATCGAAATGCTTTTGCTGTGTTTCCCATTCGGAGGCTAATTTTCCAATGTCTATCCGTGACGGGCCCAGTTCATCCATTTTAAAAATAATGCGGGCAATCTCCAGGCTTAAATCAAGGTCAAGGGGTTTGTCAATATAATTCTTTGCAAAGAGGTGGTCGCTGATAATTTGACTGGGACGCACGTCGTAAAGATCCTTGCGAAAAATGACCAATTCAATCGAACGGTCAAAACGCAGGTCGCCAACGATTTTACTTAACTCAAGTGCATTTTTTTCCTTTTCCCGCCAGTCCTTTAGTGCGAGTTCAATTTTTTCGTTTTGGTTAACGATAGACATAGGATTTAATTTTCCGCAAAGGTTATAAAATCCGAAGCAAAAAACAATCCGGCTTGCGGTTTATCCGAGGTATTGTTTAAGTAATTTACTTCTGGAAGCTGAACGCAGTTTATTAATGGCTTTATCCTTAATCTGGCGCACCCGTTCGCGGGTTAATCCAAATTTATCCCCAATATCTTCAAGAGACTCAGGATGCTCTACACCAATTCCAAAATACAATTTGATGACATCTGCCTGGCGATCTGTTAAAGTGCCAAGAGCCCGTTCAATTTCTTGACGTAAAGAATCTTTGAACTCCAGCTTTGCATCGGTGGCAGGTGTGCTGTCGTTTTCCAGAACATCCAACAAAGAATTGTCTTCACCTTCCACGAAAGGTGCATCCATGGACACGTGGCGTGCTGCTACACCCATGGTTGTTTCCACCTCTTCTGTTGGAATCTCCAGCAAAGTAGCCAACTCCTCTGCAGAGGGTTCCCGTTCAAATTCTTGTTCGAGTTCAGAAAAAGCACGGTTAATTTTATTTAAAGAACCCACTTTGTTTAATGGGAGACGCACAATCCGTGATTGTTCGGCTAATGCCTGAAGTATGGATTGACGAATCCACCACACCGCATAGGAGATAAATTTAAATCCCCTGGTTTCATCAAAACGCTGAGCGGCTTTAATCAAACCTAAATTGCCTTCATTGATCAAATCTGAAAGAGAAAGACCCTGGTTTTGATATTGTTTTGCGACTGAAACCACAAAACGGAGGTTTGCTTTAGTGAGTCGTTCAAGGGAAAGCTGATCCCCTTGTTTAATCTTTTTTGCTAAATCTACCTCTTCCTCTGGAGTCAAAAGATCTACTTTTCCAATTTCCTGTAAATATTTTTCGAGAGACTGACTTTCCCGATTGGTGATGGATTTCGTAATCTTTAACTGCCTCATGTAGGATTGGTAAATTTATAAATTATTAAAATTCAACGAATTATAAAATAAATTAGAGAAATTTTATAACAGAGGGCGAAAATAATGCCAAGCTGGCAATAATAACCCTATCAGGAATTAATGTTTTGTGAATAAAAAAAGTTCATGATTTAACAAAAAAATATTCAAACAATTTTAATATTGCCGCTTCAACGTACTCAATTAGATTAAAAAAGATACAGTATCAATGGCTAGAGTCCAATTTCAAACCGAGTTCATGTTTAAGTCATCGCCTGCGACGCTTTACCTTTTTACAACCGAACCCACCTGTATGGTACGTTGGTTTTGTGACCGGGTGGATAACATCGGTGACCAATATACCTTTGATTGGGAAGGAGATCACGAAGAGGCGACCCTTGTTCAAGATATCGAAGAAGAATTGGTAAGATACCGATGGAATGACCGGGAAGACGAATTTTTGCAATTCCGAATCTATAAGACAGATATAACCAATGAGACCATTTTGGAGGTGACCGATTTTTGTGATGACGATGAGGTAAAAGGTCAAAAAGATCTTTGGGAGGTTTATATCAAGAAATTTAAGACTTTTTGCGGAGGGTAAATAATGTTGCAATTCTGCGATCCTGCAATCTTTCAATTTAACAATGCTGAAATTATAGCATGTTGCTTTGGGAAAATGCTTTAATCATGTACCCGTCTCTGTGACCCTCGGCGAGGACGCCTTCGGGAACTGTTTTTTTTTTAATGTTTTTTGTTGTTCAGAAGAGATGCGAATTTGAGATTCAGATAACTCGATTATCTCAAAGTTTCCGAAGGCGTCCCCGCCGAGGATTTTCGGAGAGAAATTTTCCTTTTTAGATGCAATTTACTTTTTAATGCTTCAATTATGTACCCGTCTACGTATATCAAAAAATTTAAGACCTTTTGCGGAGGGTAAATAATGTTGCAATTCTGCGATCCTGCAATCTTTCAATGTAACAATGCTGAAATTAAAGCATGTTGCTTTGGGAAAATGCTTTAATCATGTACCCGTCTCTGTGACCCTCGGCGAGGACGCCTTCGGGAACTGGTTTTTTTTAATGTTTTTTGTTGTTCAGAAGAGATGCGAATTTGAGATTCAGATAACTCGATTATCTCAAAGTTTCCGAAGGCGTCTCCGTGAGCCTCGGCGTGGACACCTTCAGTAATTGGTTTTTTCAAGATTTGAAATCAATCAATACTCAGGCAATCAAATAATACACTGCTGTGGTGTAGTAATTTCTAAAATAAGGAATGGCATTTAAACCCGGAAGAACTGATTTGGGTTCTACATTAAATTTAAATTTGTAGATGGGGTTGGTGAAGAAAAGCTTTCTGTTTAAAACTTGAAATTGATTTTGTTTGATTATTTTTTCAAAGCGTTCAATGGAAATTCCGGTTTCTTTTATTTCCATAAATTCATTGAGGGTGATGGCATCTTGGCCACCCCACTCCAATAGTTTTTTGTAAATGAATTTTGGCAAGAGATGAAACCAGGGCAATTTGCTCAGGAGCTTTGACTGTGCCATTTGTTGATGCCCGCCAAAAGGCATTTGCCAGGGAGGGAATCCAAAAAATATTACTCCACCGGGATTTAAAAAACTTTTCAATTGCTGAATAAATTGCTCCTGATTTGGAATGTGCTCAATCACATCCTTTAATAAGATGATATCAAACGGACCATCCAAATCATATTTAAGTTGGATGTCATAAATATTTTTTGAAAGGAATTTTAATTTACCCAAACCAAATGCTTCTTGTTGAAAATGTTTGGCTGCTTCAATACGTGAAGGACTTAAATCAATGCCATAACAGGATAGGTTTCTTTCAACAAATGCCTTTAAAACACCTGCCTCTGCGCATCCAATTTCTAAAACCCGATCCTGATTTTGAAGTGGACGTTTTTCTTCTATAAATGGAATAATAAAATCTCTTGCAGTGAGATACTGCATGTCAAAATAGCGTTGTTTATCTTTATGGTATTCAAACATTAATTTCCTTTGAACGTTGGTTTGCGCTTATTTAAGAAAGCATCCACCCCTTCATTTGCATCTTTGGTAATCATTAAATTTCCAAATGAATCTAATTCTGATTCATATCCCTGCATTTCAAAATCAAAATATGAATTCACAATTTTGATAACTTTCTGGATGGCTATGGGTGCTTTGGTTGCAATTTTTTGGATGATCTCCAATGATTTTTCAACTTCTTTTCCAGGATCAACTACGTGATTTACCAAACCCAGACGATGCGCTTCTTCTGCAGTAATCATATCTCCTGTCATCAACATTTCGATTGCTTTTCCTTTTCCAATGTAGTGAATAAGTCTTTGGGTGCCTCCATATCCCGGAATCAATCCAAGATTTACTTCCGGTTGGCCAAATTTGGCATTGGAACCTGCTACCCGGATGTGACAGGCCATTGCCAATTCACAACCTCCTCCCAGCGCAAATCCATTTACTGCTGCAATTACAGGGATATTGAGTTTTTCGATTTCCGAAAACAACATTTGGCCTTTTCGTCCCAGCGCAATGCCTTCTTTTCTGTTAAGTCCTACAAATTCAGAAATGTCTGCCCCGGCAACAAAAGATTTAGGACCGGCGCCTGTTATAATTAAGCCGCGTAATTCATCTGTTTTGGCCTCAATCTCATCGATTGCGGCATTTAATTCGTCAATTACATTATGATTTAACGCATTCATCGCCTGCTCGCGATTGATTGTCAAAATGCAGACATTATGTTCGTATTGCTTTAATACCTCATTCATGATTTAATTAATTGATTGATTCAGAATTGTTTATGTATCTGAGATTTTAGGTAACGGGTGCAAATATATTGAGAACGGGCATTTCTTAATGAATCTTAAATGTTTTGACTGTAACAGTCCAGCTTTTAGAGAGCTAATTCGGCTAACACATCTTTGCAGTTGCATGCGTTATACTGCTTGTGATTTAGCCCAAATTTATCGATTTATACGTTAAATTCTGGATGAATTCATATTTGTAGAACTACCTTTGACGAAATTTTAATAAAATCGTATGAAAAATATACTTGGTTTACTGTTCTTTCTTGTTTTAAGCAATAGCTTAGTAGCTCAGGACGGTGATCTCAACATGAAAATCATTGCCCATGTACCGGCTCCTAGCGGAGGCAGTGGCATTTGGCATTATGTCGATCGCAACGGGATTGAATATGCTGCCATCGGAACCCGTGATGCCTTAGAAATTTACAGTCTGGAAGATCCTTCAAAACCGATTCTGCGAGCCAGCGTAAAAGGAGTTAATACGATATGGAGAGAAGTGTATGCTTACCAAGATTACATCTATGCTGTTACAGATAATGCCTCCGATGGAGTGATTATTGTCAATATGAAAAATGCTCCGGGTACCATAACCAGTAAATTCTGGACCACTTCAATAACTGCAAACAATCAAACTGCAAATATTACAACTTGTCATACGGTATATGTTGATGACAAAGGAATTCTATGTTTGAATGGCTGTCGTCCCTGGCAGGGTGTTTTATTTTTTGATCTCAATCAAGATCCTGATAACCCTAAATTTTTAGGAGCTGAGACCACCCGTTATTGCCACGATATGTTTATGCGCAGAGATACTTTGTATTCATCAGAAATTTATGAAGGTCTGATGACTGCATATGATGTTAGGGATAAATCAAAACCAGTTGAAATCAATGGTGTAAAAACTCCTTTTGCTTTTACCCATAATAACTGGCCATCGGATGATAACCGCTATATGTTTACGACAGATGAGAAAGAAAATGCGTATGTAGCTGCTTATGATATTTCTGATATACATAATATAAAATTACTTGATCAGTGGCGTCCAAAAGATACGGAAGGTACCGGAGTCATTCCACACAATACCAGATACCTGGATGGTTATTTGATTACATCCTATTACACCGATGGAGTAAAAATTATCGATGCACACCGTCCTGAAAATTTAATTGAAGTTGGATCTGTTGACACCTATTCCGGAAATCTAACCGGGTTTCACGGTTGCTGGGGTGTGAGTCCGTTTTTACCAAGTAAAACCATCGTCGCATCGGATATTGAAGGAGGATTGTTTGTTATTAAACCTCAATACATACGGGCTTGCTATTTGGAAGGTATTGTTCGGGACAGTTTTACCGATGAAGTGATTTCAAATGTTGTAGTGCGTTTGATTACTCCGAGAAAAAACAATGAACAAACCAATCTAAAAGGAGAATACAAAACCGGCTATGCAAATGCAGGTAACTACATGGTTGAATTTTCTCACCCGGATTACAATTTACTTACTACTAGTGCTGTTTTGGAAAATGGTGTAGTAACGATTAAAAATGTCAAACTCGTTCCTAAAAATACCATCGTTCAAAAAATTATAGTAAAAGAAAAAGGCAGTTTAAATTTAATCGCTGATGCAAAAATTGTGTTGTTTAATGCCAATAAAACCATTCTTGCACAGACAGCAGCAGACGGTGTAGCCAATATTAAAATCTTTCAGGATAGTTTGAATTTTCAATTGGTTGTTGGAAAGTGGGGCTATTTACATCATGCAGAAGTTTTTAGTTCCTTAAGTCCAAAAGCAGAAATTGAAGTATTGTTAGACAAAGGATATCAGGATGATTTCATCTTAGAACAAAATTGGACCACAAAAACAACTGCATCTACCGGTGCCTGGGTTCGTGGCGAACCTGTTGGAACCATTAGTGGAATCGATCAGGCGCAAGCAGAATCAGATGTTGATACTGATTTAGGGGATGCTTGTTATGTTACAGGAAATGGAACAATCGATCCATCCGCTGCAGATGTAGATAATGGCGCTACTATTTTAACCAGCCCAACGATGGATTTAAGTAAATACAACGAACCCCTATTGAATTATTCGTATTGGTTTTATAATGGCGGTGGAAATAATGCCCCCAATGATAAAATCAAATTTTATATTTTATCTGGTACGGATACTTTAAGTATTGAAGATATAAACAGAAGCGAATCTGCATGGATTGCCAAAGAACGGTTTGCTATAAAATCTTTAACGAATAAATTAGCGGATGTTAAGTTTATGGTAAGCATTGCAGACGACAATCCAGGTCATTTAGTTGAAGGTGGATTGGATGCGTTTTTAGTTTTTGATGGAAATCCTGTAGCAAATTCTGATGTAAATACTGGCCTTCAGATTACTTTAAGTGCCACTGTATTTGAAAATCAAACCATCTTGATCAATCCAAATGCACAAACTTTAAATCTTAGCATCAGCAATTTGAAAGGACAAATCTTACTATCAACGAAAATTAAACACGAGTCACACATTCCAATTGGAAGTACTTTGGAGAAGGGAATTTATTTTGTACGTGTACAAAATGAATCCGGTGAAACTAAACTTTTCAAAGTGGTAAAAATTTAAATAAAATTAATTCCTTATAGTGAATTTAATTTGATGGCATAAATTAATATGGATGTTGAAGAACAAGCGGCATCCATATTAATTTACCATTCTAAAATGAAGTAATTCCAGCATTCAGTTTATTTGATCCATCCTTAGGATTCAATAAAAGATAATTTCCGATCCTTAGTTTCAGGCATTTAAATTAAGCTTTTTAATGTACGCTAAATTTAAAATGGTAAAAATTGGCGGCGCTATGTATTGTTGAGCCCACCGAAACTGAAACAAAATTTAATCCGTTAAGCTTTTTCTAAAATACCTGTTTCTTTTTCTAGTTCATTTATAAATTGATTCCTATTTAATCCAGCCAATTAGGAATCCTGCATGGATTGATCCAATGACTTTTAAATCTGTTGAGGGAAGCTTTTAAATACCAATGAATAAAATGAGTTTGTAACTTCCTTTTATAATTCCAATTTATCATTTGTTCTAAGATAATCTCTACTTATAAGAGTATGTACCAAGCACAGCAATGGTTGTTTCTTTGCGATTTTATATTATATAAATCAAGCTGCATTTGTTGTAAGTATTGAATACTTGTTACGCCCTTCTCAAATTTAATTTCGCCAAAGCAGCATTTATTGATTAAATTGGGTCATTGTTTAAAGGACAAAACTAAATCTATGAAACGAATAGATCTAAATTCCATCTTATTTCGGACTGGTCAAAATCTCTTGTTAGTTATCCTTAACGTCTTTATGGTCTATTCATCCCATTGCCAAAATTGTCCTAACATGTCCAGTTTTTGCGCAAATATCCCATTGACCTGTGGAGCCAATAACTTAAATAATTCAAGCTGTACCCTGGATGAGTCCAGCAATTACAGTGGGGATCGATGCAATGAACTTTGCACCGGAGCAGCTCAAAATCAGGTGCATTATGCCTTTGTCAGCAATGGGAGTAAAATTGACATTATACTTACCACGGCAAATTGTTCAGATATCTGGTATAACAATCCAGGCCTGGATATGGGTGTTAGTACTGCCTGCTGTGGAGGCACTTCCGTTTCTTGCAAACGATCACCAACACCCATTCCGCCCAGCTATCAATTGAAAATAACGATAGCAAGTCCAATACCCTGTAAAGTTTATTATATTGATATTGATGGATTAAATGGTACTGTTTGCGATTACACCATGAATGTTAGCGGAGGCTATGCGCCCCTGCCTTTGGTTTTAAAAAATATCAACAACGACGCAAACAATATTATTGACATGAGTTTGGGTGCATGCTCTCAGAAATTTACGGTCGAACCACGAGACGAACCCTGTGAAGGATATTATGAATGGACATTTGATGGCCAGCCCCTAAATGATTTTGATCGGGAAGTACGAATCGATTTTCCCAATGAGGGGGATTTTGTATTGTGTGTTCAGGGTTACATCGGTGTTCCTGATTATAATTGCGGTCAATCCAATCTCACATGTACCACGATCAAGGTAACAAAGGATCAATTTTATGGCAATACGCGCATACTTTGTAATGAACAAAGAGGCTTTAGGTGGCATCAGCAGAAGATTAACGCAAGTGGAGTTTATACTCAGGGGTTTAATACATCCTGCCATATTTTTGATAGCATTGTAGAATTTATATTACTTCCCAAACCAGAATCAGGCAAAATAAATTATGTCTCTTGCACAAGAAGCGATCCTTATTTCGACCCAATCCAAAATGTATTTTATAAGAATTGTACGGCTAATAAAAAAATACCCATTACAAAATCTACAGAAATTTACGCATGTGATAGTAGCTACATTCTAAACGTTGCCTATGTTGATCTGAAAACTAATTTTCATTTAAACTGCAAAAATGGAAATGTGTTTATGAGTCCTGAAATTATAAATTACACGGATACCTGCGGGGTTGGGATCGATATGAAATATAGTTATTCCTGGTTTGAAAAAATAAACAACATCACACAATTTCTTGGACAAGGTCCGGAATTAAAAATAGTAAAAAAAGGAACTTACCAATTGCTGGTTTTAGCTCAATATACATTTGGCACTGAGTCCGGTACCTGCAGTTTTGTATTTGATGAAGATATTGATGAGGATACTTATTTAAGTACACCTCATACCGGCAACTTATTGGGAAAAAATCAGGTTTGTAAAGGCGACGTTGAATGTTATTCGATTAAAGATATCGTTAAAGATCCATTTTCATTTAATTGGACTGTTGTGGAGGGCGACATCGTAAGTCCGAATCCAAATCAATCAGACAGTATCTGTGTCTTATGGCATAAGAACAGCAGTATGCCAAGTGGTAAAATCTGTGTTAGTTACTCAGATTCCTGTTCAAGTAGTTTACAGGCTTGCCTGGACATTGAATTTGGGCGGTCTAAAAAAATGATCGCTGGTCCTGACCAGGAAATAGGCGGGGTGCTTGGAACCAAACTAAATGCACAAGGAAAGAAAGGCCTCTGGACCTATGCGGGTGGACCCGGAACCGTTCATTTTACGGATCCTACGGATCCAAAATCAAGAGTGCGTGTTTCTCGTTTTGGAGCCTATACTTTAAAGTGGACTACATTTCAGGACGGTTGCGAAGTCTATGGATATCTTACAATTAATTTTTACATTGAATTTCCAGAATTGCAAGGCGAATACCTCCCGCCATTTAAAGGATATGGTTTATCGGGTCCAAACATTTCAGCGTTTGAATCTCAATACATCAATCGCCAACTCAATATTCAATTTGCTTCGGAGATTAAAAATGCAATTCACTATCAAATAATAAATATTCAGGGACAAGCTATTGATGCAGGAACCATTCCAACGGTTACCAATGAATCGTTGATCCAGCTAAACATCGATTTAAACCCGGGTATCTATTTTATCAATATGACATCAGGAAATCTGAGTCAAATATCAAAATTTGTAGTTTTTAAATAAACCCAGATAGGTTAAATACATATCAGCTGTTGTATTGAATCAAATTTTAGAATGCCGTTTATCCCAATTTAAAATTTCGGTCGAGATTTCTTTTTTCGTCCTTTTCTTTGATGGATTCGCGTTTGTCGTATGATTTTTTACCGGAGACCAAGACAATTTCAACTTTAATAATTCCCCGATCGGCTACATAGATTTTATAAGGAATGAGTGTTAATCCCTTTTCTGAAATCTTCCGTTCGATCTTACGGATTTCTTCTTTGTTTAATAAGAGTTTGCGATTTTGTTTGGGGTTGTAATCAGATTCTGCTCTCTGTTTATACGGATTGATATTTAAATTTTTAATCCACACCTCACCGTGTTCAACGATACAATAGGCATCGCTCATGTTGGCATTTCCTGCTTTAATTGACTTTACTTCGGGTCCGGATAATAGAATTCCAGCCTCGTAGGTTTGAATAAAATTATAGAGGTAACTGGCTTTTCGGTTTAGGATTTCAATGTCTTTCACTGGGTCGCGTAACGGCTGTAATCAAAAATCATTTTTTTATCTCCATTCTTATCTGAAATCGTTGCAGTCATGACATCAAAAGCTTCCTTTTTGTATTGGATTATTTGAGGAAAGTTATGTTGTTCATTCACAAATTTTAAAGTAATTACCGGATCCGGCACCCAGGTAAATAAAATAGGAAGGTTGTTGTTTTCTTTGATCGTTGCTTCATAAAACCAAGTCTTATTGTCTTTAGAAAAAATGCGCATCTTCTCTTTGATGGTTGCATATCCTGCATTCATATCATAACTCAATCCGCTGTATTCCATTTCTGAAATTTTAACCCATTTTTCATAGACTTCAATGTCTTTTTGTTTCCATTTACCAACAATCCAATCGACATCGATGGGTTTCTTATTGACCATTTTAGGTGCAGAGCCGCATGAACACAAGACGAATAAAACGAGACAACTGAGTAAGGATTTCATAATATGGATTTAATTTCTAAGCTAATTATATTTTTTCTAATACAAAGGAAGTCATTTTTGTGTATAAATGAATTCGTGCATTTTGACCTCCAATCCCATGATTTCTGTTTGGGTAAAAGTAGGTATCAAATTGTTTTTTGTTTTTAATCAACGCATTTGCCATTTCTGCAGTATTTTGAAAATGCACATTGTCATCTGCCATTCCATGTACCAACAAATAATTTCCTTTCAACCGATCGGCAAAGTTAACCGGAGAATTCTCATCATAACCTTTTGCATTGTCTTTTAATCGTTTCATATAACGCTCTGTATAAATGGAATCATACCATTTCCAATTGGTTACCGGCGCCACAGCAATCGCAGATTTAAAAACATCGTTTCCTTTTAAAATGCATAAGCTAGACATATAGCCACCGTAGCTCCAACCAAATATACCTATACGGCTTCCATCTACATAAGACAATTCGGATAAGTATTTTGCTGCATCAATCTGGTCTTCAGTTTCCAGTTTACCCAATTGCATGTAGGTAGATTTTTTAAATTCTTCACCACGACCTCCTGTTCCACGATTGTCCACAACGCAAATAATATAATCTTTTTGAGCAAGCATTTGCAACCAGTAATACTGTCCAAAACTATTCCATCGGTTCATGACTTCCTGACTTCCTGGACCTCCGTATAAAAACATAAATACCGGATACTTTTTCGCCGGATTAAAATCAACGGGTTTAATAAATAAAGCATTCAACATATCACCATGTCGATTGAATAAGCTGCTGATTTCTACATTGGACAATTTATAAGATTTCAACTTTTCGCTCAATGCTTCATTTGATTCCAATACCCGGATGATTTTGCCTTCCTGGTTGTTCAGGCTATAGACGGGTGGTTTGTTGATTTCTGAATGGGTCAAAATGATGTATTTTAATCCCGGACTGACCTGTGCGCTGTTGTAACCAGGATTAATGGCAATCGGAGTGATTTGTTTGGTTTCCAGATTCAATTTATAAATAGCACGATCGAGTCCTCTGTTTACTGATTTTTGAAACAACAAATTTTGTTGGGCTTCATCCATCCCATAAATTTCAGTCAATTCCTCATTGCCTTCTGTAAGTCCTTTGATCAAACGACCGGTAGCTTCGTATAAATAGATTTGATTATAACCTGATTGTTCGCTGGTCCAAATAAAATTACCATTGGTTAAGAATTGTAAATTATCATGTAAATCAATGTAATACTTGTTCTTTTCCTCCAGCAGAGTTCTGTATTTATTGGTTGAAACATTGTTTACGATCAACTTTAAATGGTTTTGGTCCCGATTCATCCATGTGATGCATAATTCATCTTGCGTTCCAGTCCATTTCATTCTGGGCAAATAGTCATCTTCCCGTTCGCCGATATCCAATTGGACGGATTTCTTCTTTTTCAGAGAATAATTCCAAACAGTTAGATTGGAATTTTCTTCACCGACCTTTGGATATTTAAAAGTATAGGGTTCAGGATAGGTCTCATTTTTATAATACTCTAAAGTAAATTCTTTAACATGACTTTCATCAAATCTCAAATAAGCAATATCTTCCCCATCCGGTGACCATTCAAAAGCTCTGGTCAGGGTGAATTCTTCTTCATATACCCAATCTGATGCGCCGTTGATGATAAAGTTTTTCTTACCATCCATTGTAATTTGTTTTACACTTCCGTGTTTTAGATCTTGAAAATACAAGTTGTTTTCAAACACAAAGGCTACTTTATCCCCTTTAGGATTAAAAGCAGGATACATAATCTTATTAGGAGAATAGATTCGCTGTAATTTTTCAGATTCCAAATCGTAGACATAATAAATTGCTCTGGATGAATATCGGTATATGCCTTCTGATTCTGTTTTTAATAAAAGCTTTGTTTCGTCCTCGCTGAATTCGAAGGATTCCAATTTATCTTTCAAGAGTCCATTTTCAATTTTACTAGCATCCAAAATAACTTTCTTTACATCATTGCTCAGTAAATAATACTGCGTGATGGTTGAGTTTTGCAAACGGACATAGCTTTGTCCATCATTCATGAACTTAAAACCAGGTATGCCCTTGGTCGAAAAACTACCTTTTTCATAAATATCCTCCAAGCTAATTTCTTTTAATTGCGCAGTAAGAAACTGAAAAACAAAGAGACTTAGGAGCACTAATACTTTTCGATGCATCATATTTTTCCTATTAATTTTAATAAGTAGGTTTTAAGAATAATTTTTGATTTTGTAAATGGAGGATAAAAAAATCGCAAGGAATTAATCAACTTTCCTTGTTTACTGATTCCTCGTTTATGTGAGAAGGTTTCAAATCCATAAAAACCGTGATTCGAACCATGACCACTTTGGTGATTTCCTCCAAAAGGTAAATTGAAATTGCAATAATTTAATAAGCAATTGTTGATGGTTACTCCACCGGAACGGATGGTATTTAAAATAAAATTTTGGTGTTGGGTATCATTCGAAAAAATGTACAAGGACAAGGGCCTGTCAATTTTTTGAATGTTATGGAGTTCATTTTCCAATGAATCATAGGCAATCAAAGGCAACACCGGACCAAAGAGTTCGGATTGCATGCTCGCATGATCCCAGTTTGTGTTTAGCAAAAGAATGGGTTTAATTTTCCGATCAGCAGCATTTAATTGGATGGGGTCTGTCAGCTGCGCGCCCTGATCTAAACTTTCGTTGACAATCTTTAAAATTCTTTGGTAATGTGCTTCGTTTACAATTCCACAATAATCCGGATTGAAAATTATCTTTTCTCCAAACATATTCTGAAGCGTTTCATTCCATTGGCTTACAAACTCTGTGACTAAATTTTTTGGAAGCAAGACATAATCAGGCGAAACACAAGTTTGGCCGGCATTGATACATTTTCCATAGACAATGTCGGGCATTATTTTCTTTAATGAAATGGTATTATCGAGAATCAGCGGATTTTTTCCACCAAGTTCCAAGGTCACACTGGTCAAATTTTCGGCTGCAGCTTTTAATATTTTTTTCGCGGTGTTTTGCGATCCGGTAAAGAAGATGTGATTGAAAGGTAATTGAACTAAAGCCTCCGCAATTTTAGAATCGCCCAGGATCACACAAACGTCGGTGGGTGCAAAGCTTTCCTGAATCAGCTGTTGTATCACGCTCGCTGCATTTGGAGCAAATTCAGAAGGTTTGAGTATAATTTTATTTCCAGCAGCCCAGGCGGCTATCAAAGGAATGATTGAAATATTTATCGGATAATTCCAGGGAGCCAAAATTAAAACCACTCCTTTAGGTTCATAACTAATGTAATGTGAACTTCCAATTAACTCGGTAGGCGTTTGAACTGATTTTGGACGCATCCATTTTTTTAATTCGCGTTTAGCAATACGCAATTCGAGTAAACAGGTTAAAAGCTCTGAGGTATGCGATTCAAAATCCGATTTATTAAAATCAAGTTGCATGGCTTTTGCAATCCGATCCTGATAGCGCAACAAATTTTGCTCGAGTTTATTTAAACCAGCCATGCGAAATTCATAGCCTGGAATAGGAGCTAATTGAAAACTTGCCTCCATTTGTTTAAAAATGGAATGCATTGAATTTAAATCAACTGAAGTATCAATTAGTTCGGGTACTTGCATGAGGAATCAAAGATACGAGAAGGCTGTGGCATTGTTAGGATCCCTTAAATGGGGAAATTGAATTAATGGGCTGCATCGGCTACCGCTTTGGCAACGCGATGTGCGATGGATTCGTCCAATGCAGGCGGAATGATTTGCTCCCGGCTCGGGTTTTCCACAGCGGAAGCAATAGCTTGTGCAGCGGCAAATTTCATAGCCAGGGTAATGCGTTTGGCTCGTGCGTGCAATGCACCTAAAAAGATGCCTGGAAAGGCCAGGACATTGTTTACCTGGTTGGGAAAATCGGATCGTCCGGTACAAACGATGAAGGCACCACCTGCCATGGCTTCATCCGGTAATATTTCCGGAATTGGATTCGCCAATGCTAAAATGAGCGGATCCTTTGCCATCGAACGGATGTGATTTCTATTTAAAAGATTTGCTTTACTTACTCCAACAAAAACATCCGCCCCAACGAGCGCATCCTCAACATTTCCCATCAAATTTCTTGGATTGGTATAGAGCAGCAATTCTTCTTTAATGTCGTTGACTCCCAATCGATTTTTATGTATGATTCCCATGGTATCGCACATGATAATCTCTTTGGCGATTTTTTGATTGCGGGCGTCGCGATCCTTTTTACCTAAATATCTTGCAATGGCAATGCCGGCTGCTCCGGCTCCATTGATCACTATTTTGAGGTCTTCCATTTTTCTTCCGGTCAACCTGCAAAAATTCATCAAGGCAGCCAAAACGACGATGGCTGTGCCATGTTGGTCGTCGTGAAATACGGGAATTCCAATATCCTGAAGTTTTTCTTCTACCTCAAAACAACGAGGTGAAGAAATGTCTTCCAGATTGATACCCCCAAAAACGGGTGCAATGTTTTTAACTATTGAAATGATTTCATCAGTTTTCTGAGTTGTCAAACAGATTGGGAAGCCATTGATGCCTGCAAACCGTTTGAAAAGCATGGCTTTCCCTTCCATAACCGGAATGGCTGCATGGGCGCCTATATTCCCTAAACCGAGAACTGCAGATCCATCAGAGACAATGGCAACGGTATTTCCTTTAATGGTATAATCATACACTTTGGAAGGGTCATTATGGATTTCTTCGCAGGGAGCTGCCACACCCGGTGAATACGCAAGCGACAGATCATCCTTTGAGCGGATGTCCAACTTGTTTTCAACGGTAATTTTCCCCTGCAATTCCTGGTGCAGTCGAATGGAACGTTCGAATATATCCATAGAGTTGTTAAGCCAGCAAAAATAATACCGAAACCGGATTTTAGTCCTGTTCGCTTAGAATAGTCTTAAATACCCATCAATTAGGGCTTGGAATTAACATTTCCAACCGACTCGGGTCTTAATTGGCGCCTTTTCCCTTTTTTTCCAACTGCATTGGATTGGAGGTTCCGCGTCGGCCTCCTCTGCGTGGTTCCCGCTTGGCTTTAAAGATTTCAAACCTGCTGGGTGTTTCTGCAACATTCCATTGGTTATTGGTTATATCGATGTCGGCAGTTTCTTTGAAAGGATCTAATTGTATGGATTTTACCACCTTGTTCCGAATGAAGGTTTTGACAATTTTATATTCGTTTTTTCTCCAGATCTGCACATCCAATCGTTCATCCTGATAGGTTCCATCTGTATAATTCCATCTTAAAATAATCGGCATTACCATACCCCCTTTATTTGAGAATTGCACTTCATATAAGTAGGTACTGTCTCCTCCTTTTTGTAATTCTTCCGGAGCCAATTGTGCCTGAATGCGAACGCGCTTTTTTTCTTCTGCCTGGTTGTAGTGGTAATAAAAATCGCGAAGGCTGGTATCCTGATCCACTAAAAATGACATTCCTGAAGTTCTGTTTATATATTTCGACAGTGATTCTGTAGGCTCATCTGCTTGCATGTAATAATTGAGCTGTGTCATTGGAACGGCTTCATTGGTTAGTTTGACATGAACCGAATCAATTGATAAATCAACCGGTTCGATATCGTAAAACCAGGCGCGCCAATACCAATCCAGATCGGTACCGGAAGCGTCTTCCATTGTTCTAAAAAAATCGGCCGGAGTTGGATGGTGAAAAGCCCAGCGACGTGCATATTCCTTAAAGGCGTAATCAAATAACTCACGACCCAAAATGGTTTCCCGTAAAATATTGAGTCCGGCTGCTGTTTTTGCATAAGCATTCGAACCAAATTGCACCAGGTTTTCACTGTTTGTCATGATGGGTTCCAGCTGATCTTTTGGCAAACGCATGTAATCTGCAATTCGCGAAGGATTGCCCCGGTCTGTTGGGTAATTGTTGTCAAATGCTTCCTGAGTAAGGGTTTGAACAAAAGTATTCAGTCCCTCATCCATCCAGGTCCATTGCCTTTCATCGCTGTTGATGATCATTGGAAAAAAATTATGACCTACTTCATGGATAATAACTCCGATCATTCCGTACTTGGTTCCTTCAGAATAAGTACCGTCTTTTTCAGCTCTTCCAAAATTAAAACAAATCATAGGATACTCCATTCCATTGGAAGCTTCTACAGAAATTGCAACCGGATAGGTATACGGAATTGTAAATTTGGAATAGGTTTTTATGGTATGTGCAACTGTTTTAGTTGAATAGCGTCTGTACAATGGATAGGCTTCTTTAGCATAATAACTCATGCACATGACTTTGTTGGATCCTACTTGAATTGGCATCGCATCCCAAACAAATTTTCTCGAACTGCCCCATGCAAAGTCTCTTACATTTTCTGCTTTATAAATCCAGGTTTTTGTTTTGCCTGATTTGTTTTTTTCAGCTTGTACGGCTTCTTCCAGGGTAACCACTTCAACCACATCGTTTGCTTGTTGAGCGGATTCCCAACGTCTATACTGCGCTGGACTTAAAACATCTTTATAATTTTGACATTGTCCGGTAGCTGCTATCACATGATCGGAAGGGACTGTCAGTTGAACCTTATAATTTCCAAATGCAAGCGCAAATTCTGCTCTTCCTGTAAATTGTTTGTTTTGCCATCCCTGAAAATCTGAATACACACACATTCTAGGGAACCATTGCGACATGGTAAACAAGTGGTTTCCATCTTCCGGAAAATACTCTAAACCTCCGCGTCCTCCCATTGTCATGCGATCTGGAATTTTATAATTCCATTGCACAAAGATTTTAAAAGACTTGCCGGGAAGGAGCGCTTTATTCAAATCTACCCGCATCATGGTGTGATTGATGGTATAGGCCAAAGGGCGGCCACTGCCTTCTTTCACAGATTCAATATTCACACCGTAGCCAGTTGTCATCGGTCTGCGGTCGAGATTATCTATATCATTTTGTGTGACGCGTTCATCGGTTTTGCTGTCATAGGATTCATAATTGTTGGGAGATTTTGGACTGTGTTCATTTTCATCAAGCTGTAACCAGAGGTAGTATAATTTATCTGGTGAATTATTATAATATGTAATCCATTCACTACCATATAATTTAGTATTCTCCTCGTCCAATCTGGCCTGGATGTCGTAGTCCGCCCGCATTTGCCAATACTCCGAGCCTGGAGCACCTGAAGCTGTCCGATATCCATTAGGATCCGGTAATATGATCCCTAATTGTTCGAATCGATTGCCGTGATTTGAAGTAGGATTGTTGCGGATATTTTGAGACTGAAGAATCTGAACATAAGCCAGCAGTCCAATTAAAAGAAAAAGTGTCCGTTTCATTTTATTCATATTATTAGATCCTTCCAAGGATAAGATAGATACTGACCAACAAAATTACGAAAGTTATCGTAGATAGAATTATTTTTTCAAATTGAATTGCAAAATGGTGGATAAAATAAGTAAAAGCCTGTACGACTACCAGGACTGCAATTTGTCCGATTTCCAATCCCAGATTAAAAGAAAACAGGGGAAAAAGCACCGATTCTTCTTTGCCCAGCATTGCCTTTAACAGAAACGAAAATCCCAATCCATGAATACAACCAAACAGCAAAGCGGTCCAATACCTGGCCTGAATGCTGGCCTGATTAATGGCCAACTCCCTGAAATTTATAAGGCAGGTTACAGCTATTGTTAAAGCAATTGCAATTTCTATCCATGAAGCTGGAATGGTCACCAAATCAAAAACGCTCAGTGCCAGTGTCAATGAATGTCCCAATGTAAACGCAGTGACCAGGATCAGGAGTTTTTTCCAATCGCTGAGTCTGAATAACAAACTCAGGCAGACAATGTAAAGAATGTGATCGTAAGCTTTTAGATCTAAAATATGTTGCAGTCCGGTTGAAAACCATAGCATGAATTCATTCATCTCCCTTAACTTTATTCCGCAAATGTAAATTTTTCTAATGTTGAACTTCCTAATTTTCTTAGTGCATAGCTTGAGTTTTACAAATTCTAATGTTCCATTGCATCCATTTTATCTCAGCGTCAGTGAGATCAAGTACAATTCAGAAAGCAAGCACCTGGAATTAAGTGTGAAAATTTTTATTGATGATTTTGAGAATACCCTTCACAAAGTTACCGGTCAATCGATCAATTTAACATTCCCAAAAGATCCTGGAGTCCGGGATCAACTGGTAGATGAATACATTCAAAAAAATTTAATTTTGACAATTAATGGAAAACCAATTGCCCTACAATTTCTTGGACTTGAAAAAGAAGAAGAAGCCGTTTGGTGTTATTTTGAATCCGATGCATGCGAATTACCCAGTACAGTTCAAATAAAAAATACCCTGCTCTATCAAGCCCTGGAAGGACAGATTAACATCATGCATGTTACAGTAGGCAATCAACGCAAATCATTGAAGGTAGATCAACCGGAATTTGAAGCAGCGTTTCAATTTTAAGGATTTGATTTTTTATCCAATTCCAAATTTTAAAATTTATTTGAGTATTCTGTTTTACAGATGAAATGCTTTGCTAAAATATCAGCTTACATTAAACTTGAACAGAACGCATCCATAAAAAACTAAAACCCGTATTTAAATTATCGTATTTACTGCACCACTAATTTCCTCGTTACAATTTTATTATTCTGAATAATCTGCACAAAATAGCTGCCGGCTTCCAAATTTTTTGGCGACCAGTTAATGGGCTGCCCGGATTTTCCAGGATTGCTGATGTCTGTAAACACGATTTTTCCTTCGAGGGTTCTGATGTTTATCTGCACCGGATTTGATAATTGTGATTGAAATGCGATGTCAACATTTCCATGACTGGGGTTGGGTGTAATGCTCAACATTCCAGTGAGGTTTTCTTCATTGGTTTTTACCGGACCATTCAACACAAAATCGTATTGAAAGGCACCACCAAAATCAGGATTGAATGTTTTAATCGGAATCACGGTGTTGTTTACTTTACGCATGATGCGTGCGGATCCGGTTCCATACGTTGGAAAGTACCAGAAATTCAATCCATCATTTGAAACATCGTTTACATATAAGGTATAACAACCGGGAGGTAACAACAACTCATCACGATAGGCTGTGACGGGTGCCATATTAGATCGTTCAATCACGATTTGACCCTGACTGTTTACTATTTTATAAGAATTATCCTGTGGGATGTTATTGGTTTTAAATTCAAACAAGATGGATCCGTTGTATCGATCAACCGGTTTAAACGCTACCCTTTTAATATTATTAGAAAGATCTTCATCGCTTTGAGCATTCACTTCTAAAATAGCTGCTTCAAACAGGAAAATGCTGTCTGGACCCGGATTCCAAAAATCAGTTTGAGTCACAGGCAATTCAATGCGTTGTTCAGTAAGCGAACTCAATACTCCGCTCCAGGTATAAATTTCTTTGATTCGATTTTTTATACCGTATTCAATTTTAAGCGTACGAATTTCATCAGCCCCTGTATTGCGAATCGATACGGTTGGTAAATTACAAGATGGATTCAGGCGATCAAATTCTACCCGATTGCTCACAGGTCTTACGATTTCTTCTATGGATGCATCCAATTTGTGATTTAAAGGACCGTAGGAAACCAATTGACTCGACACCAAATAATTTGCCTGATCTAATTGCGGAGGCTCTAAACCATAATCCACATTAATTTCCTGACCACTGTTTACCAAATTACTGATATCAAAGTGAAAAGCTTCTGTTGGTGCGCCCGGACACCATCCGGCGCGATCAAAAATCCAGGTTCCTCCTTGTGGGTAGATTGGATTAAAGCCACATTCTTTCCAAACCGTAAATGGAAATTTTTTACTGCTGGCACCGTTGACCGTAACAAAATGCGCTCTGGGTGTAAACTCTCCATTTTGTTCGTGACCGGTAACAGAGAATCTCAATTTATAATTTTTAGCTGTTGGATGCAATCGCAACTTGCGCGCTTCAAATCGTTTGTTGCTTAATATTTCAGAAAAGTAACCCCGTTGAAACGGCCAAATATTTGCAATGTCCAATACATTGCGTTCCGGAATTCCTTTTATAAATAAAAATTTGATATCGATTTCTTCCTGATTTTCCCCTCCTAACTCCATCGATAACATGCATTTGCCTTTAAGGATGGGTGTAAAATCCGTTACATCAAACTGAAATGTTTTTCCATCTTTTCCAAGATCCAGGTTATTTCCATAAGGTGTAACCAATGAAAGCAATTCAAACTTTGCAGGCGTGCGGAGATAGTATTTTAAATTTTGAATATCAATTAAATCTTCCGGATCAATAAACGTAGTACCGTATGCATCTCCATTCTCGAGATAAATTTTGTCTTCTGCGGCTGCATAGACATAAAAAGTAGAATCTAAAATCAAGTCATTATTAACTACTTTGTATTGGCGTACAGTCCGTGGACCATTCGGTATCGAATCCAGAACCGGAATGTCTGTAACCACTTGTCCGGTATAGACTCCCTGAACTAAAATCATATTGGGTCGCAAATTACTGTTTGTAAAATTCATGAGTAATTGATGACCCCTTTCTTGATTTCTGTTTAAGGAAACTGGGAGGGTTGCATGTTGCGGGCTAGCTGCTAAATCATTTATTAGAGCTCCTGTTGTTTCTTGAAACGGAAAATAAAATACCAGATTGGAATAATTTGGATGGGATGGATCGATGCTTTTGTTTTTCCATTGATTGATTTGTATGGAATCCAATGTCTTATTCCAGATTGACAATTCGCGCATGCGTCCGTTGTAAGGGATTCCATTGTTGGATGCATCGCCTATGGTTAAGGAATTCAATTGAATGGGATTTAATTTAGCAAGACCTGTGAGCCATAGAGTACCATTCTTGTAAATTTTCATTTCGCCGGTTACTGCATTCTTAGTGAAAGCCCAATGATTCCATTGTCCTTCGTAATCAGAAACAGCAGCTGCTTTTTCAATCCGATCATAACCTCCATTTTTAAAACCGCAATCAAAATAAATGCTTCCATTACTCCAGGGAAGATGGATGTTGAGTGCCCGTTGATTGTTTGCATTTACTCCTTCCAGCACACTGTTGTTGTTTGGTTGAATGGGTGTTGCTCCGAATAACCAAAAGGATACGGTGAGTTCATTAGAAATGGCATTCAATTTACCGCCATCCAATTTACTGCTCAAACCATCCCAAACCAAGGACCGCTCCAATGCATTTGCGTGAGTTGATTGTTGGACATTGCCAACATAATGTGCAGCCAATTGAGGTGCAGTGGTGCTTGCTGGATTTGAATAACTTAAATCTACTAAGATCGAAGAAATACCATCCCAGTTGAAGGCATTGTAAAATTGAAAGTGTTGAATACCCGATGGATTGAAATTGGTATCCTTAAAATAAACTTCTGAAAGTGATTCCTGATCTGGATTTGATATCGCATTTAATTTGGTATGTTTAAGGCGAATGCGAAAATTATCCAATTTTGATCCCGGTGCAACCACAAATAAATCCAATCCGGTAATTTTTCCGGCTTTCATTCCGCTGCTCAACAATTCGTTTGCTGTGAGCAGGTATTGCGCGCGGTAAACTCCATCGTTGGAATTAAAACTAATTGTATTATTGGTTCCATTTCCAATTGCAAATTTTTGTTCAGATACGGTTCCACTATAGTTTACATTTTTTTGAAATGAATTATAGTAGGTGAATGTTGGAATCGTGGTATAGTAAAATTGCAATCCGTTAAACCCGGAAATCACATAATTTCCAATCGTGGCTAAACTGCTATCTTGTTTGGTGCTATCGGTGATAAAGGTATTGCAGCTGTAATCCCATTCATAACAGCCCACACTGCCAACTCCTACCCTTGCGCCATGGCAACGCATGTTGTATTGCATGATAATTTTACGATAGGATTGTGTCGGATCATCGGGAAATTGGAATACCGCTCTACGGGTTGTACTGTCCCAGGTGAAGGTTTGGACGGTGACGGTATCCTGGGCGGCGAGGCTATTTAAGATTAAAAATAAGCTGAGGAATTGGAGTAGGTTTTTCATATGCAACATTGAACTGGTAAAATTAAGGCAATTCAGAAGGTTCAACGGATAAATTTTAAACATGCATGCGTTGGTGGACTGATAGGTAAGAGTTGCAATGAATGGAAAATGTAAGAAATGCCACGAATGCACGAATGGAAGACGAATGGAAGATGCGAAGTGTAAAATTCATTCGTCCTTAATTCGTGCATTCGTGGCGATTCCTCTTCATTCGTCCTTAATTCGTGCATTCGTGGCAATCCAAAAAATATTGATTATACCTACAAATTAAAAAAGTCCTGTTTTTTAGGCAGGACTTTTTTCAGTAGTATAGTTTAAAACGGTTCTTACATCATACCGTCCATTCCACCGCCGTGGTGGTGATGGCCGCCTCCGCCTTTGTCCTCTTTTGGTTTGTCGTTTACAACGCATTCCGTCATAAGGATCATTCCAGCAATAGACGCTGCTTTTTCCAAAGCGATACGGGTTACTTTTGTTGGATCGATTACACCGGCTTTCTTTAAATCTTCGTATTCACCAGTTCTTGCATTGAAGCCATAAGAGCCTTTCTTTGCAGCAACATTCATGTAAACAACAGATCCTTCAACACCTGCATTCTCAGCAATTACACGAATTGGAGATTCGAGTGCTTTTTTAACGATCTCGATACCCAATGCTTCGTCCTCATTGACAGTACGGGTTCTGTTTAAAGATGGGATTGCTCTCACCAAAGCCACGCCGCCTCCGGTTACGATACCTTCTTCAACAGCAGCACGGGTTGCATGCAATGCATCGTCTACACGATCTTTCTTTTCTTTCATTTCAACTTCCGTCGGAGCACCGATATTTAAAACTGCAACACCGCCAGCTAATTTAGCTAAACGCTCTTGTAATTTTTCTTTATCGTATTCAGATGTTGTTGTTTCGATTTGCGCTTTGATTTGGTTGATACGCGCTTCAATCATTTTCTTGGCACCCTTTCCTTTTACGATGGTAGTGTTGTCTTTATCGATGGAAATTTTTTCGCAGGTACCTAAGTTGTCCAACTCGGTGTTTTCAAGTTTGTATCCTTTTTCATCAGAGATTACAGTACCATTGGTTAAAATGGCAATGTCTTCCAACATGGCTTTGCGACGATCTCCAAATCCTGGAGCTTTCACCGCAACCACTTTCAATCCACCGCGTAAACGGTTTACCACCAATACGCCCAATGCTTGTGAATCTACATCTTCGGCAATAATTAATAATGGTTTTCCAGTTTGAACTACTTTTTCAAGGATCGGTAACATTTCCTGCATGTTAGAGATCTTCTTATCGTAAATCAGGATCAGCGGATTTTCATAATCAGCTGTCATGTTTTCTGCATTGGTAACAAAGTACGGACTTAAATAACCGCGATCAAATTGCATACCTTCAACAACATCAACTGTTGTTTCAGTTCCTTTTGCTTCTTCAACCGTGATGACTCCATTCACACCCACTTTTTTCATAGCGTTTGCGATCAGGTCTCCGATTTGTTCGTCGTTGTTTGCAGAGATCGAACCAACTTGTTTGATTTTACTAAAATCATTTCCGATTTGTTCGGATTGCTTTTGTAAATCATTGATAACTGTTGCTACGCCTTTGTCAATACCGCGTTTTAAATCCATTGGATTGGAACCTGCTGCAACGTATTTCATACCAGCAGCAACAATTGATTGCGCTAATACAGTTGCAGTCGTTGTACCATCACCAGCGAGGTCATTTGTTTTTGATGCTGCCTCTTTTAAAAGCTGCGCACCCATATTTTCAATTGGATCTTCCAATTCGATTTCTTTTGCAACGGTCACACCGTCTTTAGTTACCTGAGGTGCACCGAAGCTTTTTTGAATTACGACGTTACGTCCTTTTGGTCCAAGTGTTACTTTTACCGCATTTGCCATTTGATCGATGCCTGATTTTAATTTTTCACGGGCATCGGCATTAAAACTTATTTCTTTTGCCATATCGTTTGCTATTTATTTAAAATGAATGAATGATTAGATAATTACAAGAATGTCGTCTTCGCGCATGATCAGATAATCATTGCCTTTGTATTGAAATTCCTGTCCGGCATACTTGCCGTACAATACCATATCGCCTTTGTGAACAGTCATCATGTTGCCGTCCTTTCCCGGACCAACAGCAATAACTTCTCCACGAAGTGGTTTTTCTTTAGCGGTGTCTGGGATGATAATTCCCCCTTTAGTTTTTTCTTCAGCGGGAGCCGGTTTAATTACGACCCGGTCGTTGATTGGTTTCATATGAATCTATTTTTATTAAGTGAATTAAAAATTTGCGAATTACACTACTGCCGTATCATAGATTATGCCATCCCAATAAAAAACACGTTTTGGCAGGGTTTTATGTCAAAATCCAACGGATTTGCATTAAAATCTGACAAAACCAGGGACAAATTGACATGATTTTGCAAAAAACGGCCTGCGTTTTACTCAAAATGCATCAAAAATCTAAAAAATGAGGCTTTTTTATTAAAAATGCCCTATGACACCTGTGTCAATGTGTATGTGGTTGATAATCTGGAAGATAGGAATAATTGGGTGATTTTTTTTATATGGAGGAATGTTTTTGATTTGGAGATGAGGGAGGTTGGTGGTTGTGAAATAAGGAGCTTTTTGGGTTTGTTTCTTTGATTGGGGCATTCGAAAAATCAAGGGTTGAAACCCTTGATTTGTGGAGGAGGAGTGGATTTTGGGGGGGAGCTTGTGCGTGATGTTGTTTTGTTTCTTTGATTTTGGGCCTTTCGAAAAATCAAGGGTTGAAACCCTTGATTTGGGGAGGAGGGGTGTATTGATGGGTGGAGCTTGTGCGTGATGTTGTTTTGTTTCTTTGATTTTGAGTCTTTCGAAAAATCAAGGGTTGAAACCCTTGATTTGGGAGGAGGGTTGATTTTGTCTCGTCTTAAATGGATCGATTAAAAAAAAGCACTATTCAAAAAAAAAAATCCCAGGTTTTAGTCCGGGATTTTTTTTCTTTTGAAATGACTTATCTATTAAAAAGTATCTCTCTGTATTTTGGCAAAGGCCAGTAGGAATCTTCTACAATCAATTCCAGTTGATCTACGTGATCGCGAATTTCCAGAAAAATTGGTTTTACATGATCGCAGAAATAAATGGCTTTGGAGCGGGTTGAATTTTGGTGTTCGGCTTTTTCTCGTTGAACACGCATTTTTTCAATTCCTTCGTAGGCGGCATTAATGTGTTTGGAGATACTTTCTGCGAGTAATTCCTGCGTAGCGCATGCGCCTTTTGACAATCCGGCATCTTTGCTTGCTTTGATATTTAAAACCAATTCAGTTTGGTATCGGATACAAGCCGGCAAGATTTGGTTTAATGCCAGTTCTTCTACAAGGCTGGATTCGATTTCAACTTTCTTGATGTATTTTTCAAGATAGATTTCATGACGCGCTTCTTGCTCTTTGTCATTGAGGATTTTCATATCCTTAAAGATTTTATTGGCTTTGGCTGTTGTAAATGCATCCAATGCCATCGGCGTGGTTTTGATATTTGGCAAGCCTCTTTTTGCTGCTTCCTTTGCCCAGGCCTCGCTGTAATTATCTCCTTCAAACAAAATGTTTTTTGAAGATTTTATGCACTCGCGAAGTTCTTTAAGGATGGCAGAATCTTTTTTCTCGCCATCTGCTATGTGTTTGTCTACGCGCTCTTTAAATTCATTCAACTGATTGGCTACAATCATATTAAGGATCATCATCGGATCTGCACAATTTGCAGTGGAACCGACAGCCCGGAATTCAAATTTATTTCCTGTAAATGCAAAGGGAGAGGTTCTGTTACGATCGGTATTGTCCATCATGACATCCGGAATCATTTTATGAATATCGAGTTTCAATTCATTTTCTTCTTCCTCCTTCAAATCATTGTCTACGCGCATTTCAATCGCTTCTAAGACTTTGGTGAGGTAATCCCCAATGAAGACCGAGATGATGGCAGGAGGTGCTTCGTTGGCTCCTAAGCGATAGTCATTGCTTTCTGCTGCAATGCTTGCACGTAAGAGATCCGCATGATCGTGAACCGCTTTGATGGTATTGATAAAGAAAGTAAGGAATTGCAGGTTATTGCGTGGCGTTTTACCCGGACCCAAGAGATTAGTACCGGTATCGGTACTCATAGACCAGTTGTTGTGTTTACCGGACCCGTTGATGCCTGCAAAAGGTTTTTCATGAAGCAAAACAATCAGATTGTGTCTGCGTGCTACCCGATCCATTAAGTCCATCAAGAGTTGATTGTGATCTACCGCAATGTTTGCCACTTCAAACATCGGAGCACATTCAAATTGACTGGGTGCGACCTCATTGTGGCGGGTGCGCAATGGAATTCCCAGTTTATGACATTCGCGCTCGAGGTCTACCATAAAGGCATACACACGTTCCGGAATGGTTCCAAAATAATGGTCTTCTAATTGTTGGCCTTTAGCTGGTCCGCGCCCAAAGACGGTTCGTCCGCTGGACATTAAATCCGGACGCGCATAATACATGGCTTTATCGATTACAAAATATTCTTGTTCCCAACCCAGGGTGGCCGTTACCTTGTTGACAAAGCGATCAAAATAACGCGCTACGCCGGTAGCTGCTTTATCCAATGCTTCGACAGAACGCAAAAGCGGTGCTTTGTGATCGAGGGCTTCTCCGGTATAGGAAATAAATACCGTTGGAATACAAAGGGTTTTCGAACCCGCGATATCCATTATAAATGCAGGCGACATGGGATCCCATGCTGTATACCCTCTGGCTTCAAAAGTTGCCCGTAAACCACCACTTGGAAATGAAGACGCATCCGGTTCTTGTTGAACCAAAGCATCCCCGTCAAATTTTTCAAGCGCCGATCCGGAACCGCTCAATGTAAAAAAGGAGTCGTGTTTTTCGGCAGTACTCCCTGTCAATGGTTGAAACCAGTGACTGTAATGGGTGGTGCCTTGTTCCATTGCCCAGGCCTTCAAAGCCGCGGCAATCTGGTCCGCCAATTCCCGGGAGATTTTTTGTCCGTTGTTGATGGTCTGGGTATAAGCCTTATACGCATCATTAGACAAATAGCTTCTTAACTTATTGTCGGTAAACACATTTTCCCCATAATAACTGGAGATTTTAGCATTATCCCGTTCTTTCGGGGTTTTGGGTCTTGATAAAAACAAACTGAGGGCAGTACTGCGGTTGGTAGGCATGAGCTTAATTTTTAGATTAAAAATAAATGGATGCCCAAAATTATTTAAATATTTTGAGCTTTTCCCCACGAAATCACAGTTTTTAACAAATAAATGTGAATTATTTTATGTAAAATAGTCTGAAGTGACTAAAAATTACTAAAAATATTTATATTTTTATTAACCTGATATGTGGATGGGGAGAATGCTGCAATGCTACAATCTTGTAATCCTATAATCTTTGAAACCTGATTTTAACTTGTACTTTATTTTAGGATTATATACACGATCCACTTGCCACTGACTACTAATTGCTGACAAGACACTTTGTATAGCTATTCCGTAGATACTCCGTGGATACTCCGTACATATCCCGTACATACTCCCAGGATACTTGCTTGTAATAGCGTCAAATGCCGAGAAAGCACGGAAAACGACGGAAAACATGCAATAAAACAGCAATTTTCAAGCTGAATAATGCTGATAAAATCCTGCAATGGTGCAATTCTGGAATCCTGCAATCTCCTAATTTTGATTGAAAAATTAATGAAAAAAATTTCAATGGCAAAGGGGACATGCATAGGTTGAACCTATAAAGGAAAAAACTAAGCTGAAATAATTTAAATCATGTAACTCATTATAGGCGGAGCCTAAATCATGTTTTCGTTTTATTTTGTGCATAACTTAGGTTCTTCTATGGTTGAAATTTAGGACGTAGGTGAAACCTACGGCTTAGCGAAAGATATTTATGGGTTGGAACCCTAGCAAGAAAAGCTTATTTATATTGCATGTCGGCGATTCTTTTTCAAGTTTGGTAATATGTATCGCTCTTGACTAAAAAACGCGTCATGGGCTTTAAATTTGAAAAATTAGCGATGTAATTCATGCTTACGCTCCAGAAAAATCCCAGGATGATTAAATTTTAAGGATAAATTAATCTTTCATTTGCTTGAAGCCTTTTTAAAAATTAAAGAAAAACTTAAATTTGCATAGGAAGGGATTTAAAACCTAGTTTAACCAACCACATATATTGACCATGCGATATTTTGTAGCTTGTATGAACGAGTTAGATGTAATCCTAAAACAAAGACAATGAACGAAAATTTACCACAGAATCAACAAGCTAATAATGGCATAATTCAATTGAACGAATTTGAAACTGGATTAAAGCAAGTTTTAAGTTTACATAATTTACCTACTGAGGGTGTTTTTGTTGACATCCCAGAGAGAGTAAATGTATTTAAGAACCTTGACACCGTTCTTAACCAAATATCGCAAGACGAAAAACAACAATCACTTTATCTTTCCAAATTTATAGCAAGCACAGCTTCTGGACTTTTTGACGCGTCTCTAAATTACCTATGGGATGAAACAATTTTGCAAATAAGAAAACGTGTTTCACAATATGACATTGAGTTCTTTTATGACAATGCCGTAACTGGAGATAGAAGAAAAAGACTCAAGGATGATAATGATTTAGATAAAGTTGATGATTACGACCTAATTAAAGGTGCTAAAGAAATTGGGCTAATTTCAGACTTAGGATTTAAGCATCTCGAATACATAAATTATATGCGAAATTGGGCAAGTGCTGCTCATCCAAATAATAGCGAAATAACAGGACTACAATTAGTCTCTTGGCTTGAAACGTGCATAAAAGAAGTCATAACATTACCCATTTCAAATGTTACAATTAGAATTAAGCAACTTCTTCAAGGAGTAAAAAACACAACTATTTCCGCAAGCGATGCACAAGAAATTGCTGTATTCTCAACTAGCTTAACGCAAGAACAGATAAACAATTTGGCATCTGGATTTTTCGGAATATATGTAAGACCCGAAACCACTAGCCAAACGCATCAAAATATCAATTTATTACTACCTGAGATTTGGGGACGTGTCGATGAAGATGTTAAGCAATCATTTGGTTTAAAGTATGCTCATTTTACAGCAAACAATAGCCAAGACGAAAAAAAGTTATCACGACAGTTTCTCCAAATTGTCAATGCAGAAAGTTATATTCCTGATGACCTGAGAGCAATTGAAATTGACAATACCATTGACAACCTCTTGTCTGCACATAGAAGCTTCAACAATTTTTACAACGAACCTGCTTTTGCTCGACAACTCTTACGAATTATCGGACAACCGATGAAAATTCCAAAGTCAGTAGAAAAGAAATTTGTGATGGCTATCGTTGAAACATTTTTGACTAATGGAAATGGTGTCGCTGTTTCAGCCAATGAAATATATACAGAAATTCTTTCCAGTCTTGACTCACACCAAGCAAACATTGCTGCTTTATCTTTTACAGATTCAAAAATTTCAAGCCGACTGCAATTTTCATTGTGCGAACGAAAATTTAAAGAACTCATAGAAATAGTTAAACCAAGTATTACATCGCCTCCTGTAAACGACTTAATAAAATATATAACAGAAGAACACAAAGGCAAATCATCCAACTTGATGCTCGACAAGACAGTAAAAACCTCGGTTGACAACTTAAGGACCTTGTTGAAATAAGAAGGTCTACATCTAACAGCACCTAACCAAAAGTGGCGGTTCAGTGGTTAAATCAAGCTTTGTGCTTCTATCAAATTTTGTGTTTGGTTGACAGTGAAGTGCTTCAAGATCTCAACCTTCGGATATCTTCAAAACTTTGATATAAATATTATAATGAAATCAGATAGTTGACAGAATTTAAGTAAATTGATTATTTTTAAACCTAAATGTTAATGAATAAACCTTGAAATCAATATGAAAAGAAAAAGCATAATAAAGACAGCCATATGGCTTATTCTATCTGTTTTCTTTGGTTTTATGCCCTTATGGACAAAACTGATGAACGCCTCAATTGATTCTTCCAAAATATTTAGCCTCAAAAGTATGTTAATTGATTGCTCAATCCTTTACTTTTGTTGTGCTGCAACAATAGGTGTCTGTGTAGACTATTTTTTTAATACTACTACAAAATTTATATTTTTAAGGGAGTTGATAAATGTACTTATTCTCCCATTATTTATTTTCTTCTGGACAATAATTGTTGCCATTAATGTTTTATCCCTTCCAGAAAATAATATAAATATTACTACAGTTCTTGTAAATACTTTAGTTGTTGTAGTATCTACATTAGTTTATATAATATTAATGAAGTCTACTGAATTTTCAAACTCAACACTCTATAAATAATGACAACAACCGATTTGTTTCCTATAATTTTATCAGCTCTATTCTTAACTATTTATGTGTTTGTTTTTTTATATTCAAAATACAAAATAAATCAACCTTCATTGGCAGATAATAAAATTGATTTAGGGAGTTATACCAATCCCTTAAACATTGAATTTGCTGAAATAATTACTACTCAAAAACTTGAAAGTGATCGTGCTTTTTTCGCTGACACTTTGTATAAAATCAGAAGCCACATAGACAATTCCTACACAAATCCATACAAAATCAGTAATATTAATGGTATATTAGTTTCTAATATGCTACAAGGAACGGACAGGATAACGGATTTCCTATTCCCAATATTTAATCATTTGTGCGAATTCAATAATTCCCTTTATACTTATTTTATAGGTACCTTTTTTGAAACTCTATTATCCAAGAAAACAGTATCATCAAAAGAATTGAGTGGCAACATAAAGCAATTTGGTTCAAGCAATTTAAAAAAGGCCCTTTTTCTGCATTTCTTAAAGGCAAAAGTAAATTACTCAGATTTACGTAATCTCATTTTAGAGCTGACTGAAGATGACACAACTATTGAAAACTATTCTGATATTTTAGCATTAAGTTACTTCAAAGAGCCTGAAAGAATTATAAACCTTTTGAACGAGATAACTCCTAAATATAATATGCTTAATATTGGAAAATTGGAAGACAAAAAGGAATTAACTATATTAAAATTGACAATATTTTTTTTTGTTAAAGTACTTATAGATTCAAAAGGGAAAATCGAAAATATCAATACTATTAAAAGGCTACTCTTTGAAAAATATAAATTCATTTTCGACAGTATTTACGGAAATTCAAACAACCCAATTTCATCTAAAATCAAAGAAAGGGTATTTGCTTTTTTAGAAGCAGCAGGTATCCAACAATGGAATAAAGGAATAGGCAACATTGAAACTGGCAGACAAATTAATAATTATTTTTTTATAGAGTATAGCGATACTAAATCCAAAATAAAAATTCAACGAGAACAATTAGATAGATACTTTAAATATTTCATTGACCTTTTTAATGAAACATTAGATGCAAAGAATGAGTTAAGCTTTATTAATAATTCTATGGAAATGATAGAATTTGGAAAATTCAGTATTAATGGATACCTAAGTACAATAGCTCTTAATGTTTATATTATGCAGGTTAGTATAAATAAACAAAAAACCATTGATACAATTACATCAATAATTTTATCTAATCCAACGGAATCAAACTACTTCTTTCTATCAATTTTTATTGATAATTTGCTAAAAATAAATAATCAGACACCGGAATTTTATTTGGATATTTTAAATACTAGTAAGAAAATTATCAACCCATTAATTATTGAAGGGCAACTTGATTTTAATCCATTTTATTATTTAGACAATAGTTTTTTTGATAATAATCCCGACGAAGGGATATTTTCCGAAATTACAAATCAATTCTTTGTAATAAAATCCCCTGAAATCATTAAAAGAATTACTCCAAAATTAAACTATATTTCTTTTCTCGAAAATAAAAAGCCATCAAGGTATGTGGCCGGAAAAATATTTGAATTAAATATTCTTAATAATGAAATTTGGAGAGATAGCCTATTGACTTTTCTTGCTTCTTGTTTTGAAAATGATAGAGATTATATCTTAACATTGCTTTCAAAATCTAAAAACAGTCTTGTGATCAACGAATGGCAATTAATCAACAAAACTAACCCTTCAATTTTATCTTTACATTTTCCAAGAAGTTACCAGATCAAATGGAATGAGTTTATAATTAATGGATTTATAGAAAATAAACGAATAAGGTATTACTTAATTCGGGATTTAATTGGTGGACTAATTCAATCAAATTCTGTCGAGGATTTTTCAAAAGAATTTAGGAAGTTTATTGTAGAATTAACTAAATCATACTATGAAGAGTCAAATGTATTCATTAAGTCACTTTCTATCGAAGAGGTTTATTCAAATACAATTTCTAAGAAAGATGTAACTAAAGCTAAATTATATACCTATGAATAAATTTTTTAGCCAATTAATTGATAACCTATATCAAAAGGTTACTAATAAAAAATCCTGTTCGCTTCTTTTCGAAAAGGAAGAATTTGATGGCAAAGAATATTCTAATGATAGTTTTCACGAGTTTTCAAAGCAGTATTTTAATTGGCCGGAGAATTTTTACAGAAAAAGTGAATTGCCAGATTATCTTTTTGATATTAAAGAAATAAATGAAACGGCAAAGTGCAAATCATTTTCTTTCACTTCTCCTTTCTCTACGAAATTTCAAGAAAACACGAATTGCTACTATAAAATATTTAGTGAAGGTTCTGCGAGCACTCTTTTAATCTTCTCTCCAGGATGGGCGAGGCCAAATTTAAAAATGGAACAAAATTTTTGCACAAAAGTTTCAAAAGCTGGCATTGATTGCATACTCCCCATAAAACCATTTCATCAAGAAAGGACGCCAGATGGTTATTATTCGGGTGAGCTTTTTATTAGTGCCAATCAACTTTTTACTGTTGCAAACTTTAGGCAATATGTTTCAGAACTTAGACAGATTGTAAGTTATTATAGAAGTAAATATGAGAAACTAGGAATTGTTGGAATGAGCAGTGGCGGGTTTCAAGCTGGACTATTAGCTACGGTTGAAGAATTAGATTTTTACCTTCCCTTTATTACAGGTGCAGAGCTTGGAGGTATAACTTGGAATGGGAGCCTGACAAGGTTTGTAAAAAAAGATTTACTAAAAAAAAATGTAACAGAGAAACAATTAAATGATATTTGGGCAATTGCTGACCAAAAATATCTTGGCAATAACTGTAAAGCAAAGTATATAAAACAATACATCAGTAAATATGATGAAGTTGTCCCAACTAAGTATCAGTTAATCCTTAATGATATTTATAAAAAACCGCCAATTTTTTATATCAATAGTGCTCACACTTCCGTATTTTTTAGTCTCAACTCTATTTTAGCAGACATGATAAAGGAAATAAAATCCTTAACTTAAAATTGAAAGACAAACTCATCATGTTGGCCATACTGTTAACAACATAGGTATTGCCAAAATGCAGGCTGGAGGAAGCCGTGTTTCATCTTTCTTTGCATTATGCATCTGCATATCCAGCATAATCTTTAATATTTAACTATGTCTAGATCATCATCTTTTATATCTTTATTCAGCAGTGGTCAGCTGCGACAGGCGGAATTCTATTTCCTGCACTTTGGCAATACCAACTCTATAAAATCATGTGTAACGTCTTTATCGATAGAATCAAACAGACAACTAAAACTAGCAAAAAATAAACCATTTTGAATGGTGATCACAGACATACAAACAATATTAAAAACGGACAGCTACTAAACCAACACTCCTTGCCAACCCACCTGTACTTCTTATTTTCCTTCAAGTTTATCCCGCAAAAAGCTGGACACATCGTTTTTAATTCTATATTAGCCAACTGGACAAATGGCAACGACAAGAATCTTAACTTTACAAATTGATAAAAACTAAGATAAATAATGTTCGAGCAGACCTTTAAAAATATAGACGACATACTTCACAAAGATGCCGGTTGTGGCAGTGAATTGGATTATGTGGAGCAAACCAGTTGGATTTTGTTCCTCAAATATTTGGACGACTTGGAGAAAGACCGAGCCACAGCTGCGGAACTCACAGGCAAGACTTACACGCCCATAATTGACAAAGATTACCAATGGACAGTTTGGGCAATGCCCCTTCGACAGGCTCAGGGGCCGAATTCTAAGACGAGAATGAAGGATGGTGAGCTTGTCGAACCAGACCACCACAAGGCAATGACAGGTGACGACCTCACCGACTTTGTAAACAACAAACTCTTTCCTTACCTCAAAAAATTTAAACAGAGTGCCGAAAGTGCCGCCACCATTGAATACAAGATAGGCGAGATTTTCAGTGAACTGAAAAATCGTATACAAAGCGGCTACAATTTACGAGAAGTGATTAACCGCATTGACGAGTTGCGGTTCCGCACCCATGCAGAGAAGCACGAAATGAGCCATCTGTATGAAGACAAAATTAAAAACATGGGCAACGCAGGCCGAAACGGTGGAGAATACTACACACCCCGACCGCTCATTACCACCATTGTAAAAGTAGTTGCCCCAGAAATTGGAGACAAAATTTATGATGGCGCTGTGGGCTCTGCGGGCTTCTTGTGTGAAGCGTTCGACTACCTGAAAAATCCTTCGGCAAGCTCAGGACAGGTTAAATCACTTTCTACAAAAGATTGGGAGATCCTGCAAAAACGCACTTTTTATGGCAAAGAGAAAAAATCATTGGCGTATATCATTGGCATTATGAATATGATTTTGCACGGAGTAGAAGCCCCCAACATCATACACACTAATACCCTTGCCGAAAACCTTGCCGACATACAAGAAAAAGACCGTTATGATGTAGTGCTTGCCAATCCACCTTTTGGCGGAAAGGAACGTGCCGAAGTGCAACAAAATTTCCCCATTAAAACAGGCGAAACCGCTTCGCTTTTTTTACAGCACTTTATTAAAATTCTGAAAGCAGGTGGCAAAGCAGGTGTGGTAATTAAAAACACGTTTTTGAGCAATACCGACAATGCCACGGTTGCTATACGAAAAACTTTGTTGGAAAACTGCAACCTGCATACCGTATTGGATTTACCGGGCGGAACTTTTACCGGTGCAGGGGTAAAAACCGTGGTGCTGTTTTTTGAAAAAGGCAAGCCCACACAAAAGGTTTGGTTTTACCAGTTGAACCTTGATCGTAATTTAGGCAAGACCAACCCACTCAACGAAAACGACTTGGCAGAATTTGTAGCACTACAAAAAAACTTTGCCGATAGCGAAAACTCCTGGACAGTAAACATTAAAAACATTGACCAAAGCACTTTTGATTTAAGTGTTAAAAACCCCAACAAAAAAGAAGCGGCTCGACTCCGTTCACCAAACGAGATATTGGAAGAAATGAAAGCCTTGGATGAAGAAAGTGCGGAAATATTAAACTCAATTTTGGAATTGATATGACTTGGAGAAAGAAAAAATTGGGGGATATTCTAACTATTGAGCGTGGTGGTTCTCCTCGACCTATAGATAAATATTTAACGAACTCTCCCGATGGTATTAATTGGATAAAAATTTCTGATGCAACAGCGTCCACAAAATATATTTATGAAACCAAAGAAAAGATTACAAAGGACGGACTGCATAAAACAAGATTAGTAAATGAAGGTGATTTCATTCTTTCAAACTCAATGAGCTTTGGAAGACCATACATAATGAAAACAACAGGTTGTATTCACGATGGTTGGTTAGTATTAAAGCAAAACGGAAGTAAAGTATTTGATACAGAGTTTTTATACTACTTACTTTCATCACCTTACGTTTTTAAACAATTTGATTATTTAGCTGCAGGTTCAACTGTTAGAAATTTAAATATTGCTCTTGTTAGTTCTGTTGAAGTCCCCCTTCCACCCCTCCCCGAACAACAACGCATTGTTTCCATTTTAGACGAGTGCTTTGCCGCCATAGATAAGGTAAAAGCCAATGCCGAACATAACTTATTAAATGCAAATGAACTTTTTGAAAATGCTGCACAGGCAATATTCACTCAAAAGGGAACTGATTGGGAACAAAAACTTTTAGGAGAATTTGCAACATTTAGGAATGGAATAAACTATACAAAAGGAAGCAAGGGGGAGAAAATAAAAATAGTTGGGGTCAAAGATTTTCAAGATAGTTATTGGGTTCCAGACAATGATTTGGTTGAAGTTTCTCTTGATGGTAAGATAAACGAAACTGACTTGCTAAAAAAAGGGGACATTTTGGCTGTCCGTTCTAATGGTAATCCTCAATTAATTGGTCGGACGTTATTAGCAGGTAAAATCAATGAAAAAGTTTCTCATTCGGGTTTCACTATAAGGATTAGGTTAGATTCAAAAATAGTTAATCCGAACTATCTCTGTCATTTTTTGAAAATTCAACAGACAAGAAAAACACTTGTAGAAAGTGGGAATGGAGTTGGAATTAGGAGTTTAAATCAGGGTTCACTTTCCTCATTGAAAATTCCTTTTCCGAAATCATTAAAAGAGCAGGAAATGATAATTGACAAGGTAGATTCAATAGCAGAGCAAAGTCAAAAGCTAAAAGACATATACCAAAGAAAAATCAACGATTTGGAAGAACTGAAAAAATCTATCCTACAAAAAGCATTTGCAGGAGAATTGAAAACTGAAAAAGCGGTTGCAGTATGAAAAAGATAGACCTACATCTACATACAAAGCCATCACAATACAGTGATTCAGCATTTATATTTAGCCTTCCAAAGCTAAAAGAGTATGTTGAAAAGTTAGCTATTGATTGCATCGCAGTTACCAATCACAACTTATTTGATTTACCTCAATTCAATCAGATTTCAGCACAACTTGGAATAAAAGTTTTGCCAGGAATAGAAATAAATTTAGAGAAAGGACATCTGCTATTGGTCTCAGAAAATGCGGAACTTGATGACTTTGAAGCCAAGTGCAACCAAGTTGAAAGTTTAATCACAAGTGAATCTGAATTTATTACTGTTCAAAAGCTAAATGAAATATTCATTGACCTAAGTCGATACCTTTTAATTCCGCACTATGATAAAACTCCAATTATTCGACCTGAAATAATTGAAAAATTAAAACCACATATTACATCGGGAGAAGTAACCAGTGCAAAGAAATTCAAATATTGTTTGAAAGATGCAAACAGCTTAGTTCCTGTTTTATTTAGTGATTTGAGATTTACAGAGAATATGACTGCATTCTCACCACGCCAAACTTTTATTGATATTGATGATACTTCTTTAAGGGCAATTAAAACGTGCTTGATGGATAAGCACAAAGTTTTTCTTCATCATACAGAAGGACATCGGTTTTTTCAGATTTTTGAAAATGGTCAAAAACTTTCAACAGGTTTGAATGTAATTTTAGGTGAAAGGTCATCAGGTAAAACCTATACACTTAAAACAATTGCTGCTATGTATGACAATGTCATACACATTAAGCAATTTGAGCTATTGGAAACGGATGAAGAAAGAGACAAAAAGAAATTTGATGAATTGCTTACTACTAAACAAAGCAGTATTTCAGAACAATTCTTAAAAGAATTCAAAGAAGTTGTAGAAGATGTTTCAAAAATTGACAGAAAAGAAAATGAAAAACGGATTGAAAGTTATTTAACCTCATTGTTAAAAGTTGCAGCAGAAGAAGAGAAAAAAGATGTTTACTCAAAATGCACTCTGTTTAATGAAAGCAAGTTCATTGAAACAAGCAACGATACATTAAAGCAATTAGTAACTGCAACCGAATTACTTATTGAGAATACTCAATACAGAACTCTAATAGATAGCCACATTTCTAAAAAGGTGTTGCAAGAGTTAGTTGTTGATTTAATGAAGAAATATGAAGAAGTGCAAGAGAAAAACTTGAAAGCAAGGTGGATAAATTCTCTTGTTTTTAATATTCAAAAGGAGTTGCAATCATCAACAGCATCAGAACACATTAAAGATGTTGACTTCTATACAATTCTTCTTGAAAAAGATAAGCTAAGGAAATTTGAAAATATTGCAACTCAAATCAAGAGAGAAAAAGTAATTGAACAAACAGATGTCCGTAGGTTTAAGATTGTGGCATCAACAAGAAGATTTAACGGAGCACAAGAGCTAAAAAACAAAAGCGGCATTCAACAAACTGCTTTCAGTATTGCTTATCCACTATACGATTCTCCTATTCAATATTTGGATGAACTAAAGAAAATGGAGCGTATACCAGAAACTGAATTTTATAAATATTTTGTAGATGTCAGTTATCGGATATTGAATGAATTTGATGCCGAAATTTCAGGTGGAGAAAGGTCAGAATTTAATCTACTTGAAAAAATTCAAAATGCTCATCATTTTGATTTGCTTTTAGTGGATGAACCCGAATCATCATTTGATAATTTGTTTTTAAAAAATGAAGTGAATGAGCAAATCAGGCAAATTTCAAAGACAGTTCCTGTAATTGTTGTTACCCACAACAACACAGTAGGAGCATCTATTAAGCCTGATTATATTCTCTACACAAAGAAGGAAATTGTTGGTGGCAAAGCAGTTTATGAAGTTTATTCGGGTAATCCTGCTGACCCAATACTAAAATCTATTGATGGCGAAGAAATTAATAATTATAATATAATGCTTAATTGCCTTGAAGCAGGTGATTCAGCATACATTGAAAGAAAACAGTCCTATGATATACTTAAAAATTGAAAACGGTAAAGGCTACTTCTTCAAAGAGCCTGACCAGTGGATTGAAATAGACCAAATTGGTAAAGAAGATTTATTGACTTTACTCGATAAAGCAATTGCTGATGATTTTGAAATGAATGATTATGATGCAGGCTTGTTACAAAACACGGCACATCAAATAATCTACAAACACCTTTTTCAAAAGTTCAATGAGCTAGTTGAAAATAAAAGTCGCTTCAAAGATGAAAGCGAACAGCTTTACAAAAGTGCAATAGAAAAATACACAGAAGCCATTCAAGCAAGTGGTGTTGTTTAAATGAATATAAAATGAACGAAGCAGAAACAAGAGCAGAACTCATAGACCCCAAGTTAAAGGCATGTGGATGGGGCGTTGTAGAAGGTTCTAAAGTCCTTCGTGAATACCATATTACACTAGGAAAAATTCAAACAGGCGGTGGGAATGGCAAAAAAGAAATTGCCGATTACGTGTTGGTTTACAAAGGCATCAAGTTAGCAATTGTAGAAGCAAAAAGCGATGAACTAGAAGTTGGCGAAGGTGTCATGCAAGCCAAGAAATACGCTCAAAAATTGCAATTGGAAACTACTTATAGCACCAACGGAAAAAACATTTACCAAATCTGTATGAAATCAGGTGAAGAAGGTTTGGTGCCAGACTTTTTAAGTCCTGAACAACTTTGGAATAAAACCTTCCCTCCGTCAGACTCAGAGCTGAATGCTGAAGCGGATTGGCGAGAAAAATTTGCCAATGTGCCGTTTGAAGATAAAAGCGGAAGTTGGCAGTTAAGATATTACCAGGAAATAGCCGTTCAGAGAGCCGTTGAAGCCATTGCTCAAAGCAAAAACAGAATTTTACTTACACTTGCAACAGGCACAGGAAAAACGGCCATTGCATTTCAAATTGCCTGGAAATTGTTTCAAACCCGTTGGAATTTAAAACGAGACGGTAGCCGCAGGTCGAGAATTTTATTTTTAGCAGACAGAAATATTTTGGCAGATCAAGCCTACAATTCATTTGCAGCATTTCCCGAAGATGCTTTGGTGCGAATTAAACCCACTGAAATTAAAAAAAGCGGAAAAGTACCAACCAATGGCAGCATTTTCTTTACCATATTTCAAACCTTTATGAGTGGTACGGATGCAGACGGAAAACCTCTGCCCTATTTTGGCGAATACCCAGCCGACTACTTTGATTTCATCATCATAGACGAGTGCCATCGTGGCGGAGCAAATGACGAGAGTAATTGGCGGGGCATATTAGAATATTTCAGTCCTGCGGTTCAATTAGGTTTAACAGCCACACCCAAGCGAAAAGACAATGTGGATACATACAAATACTTTGGCGAACCAGTTTTTATCTATTCGCTTAAAGAAGGAATTAATGATGGTTTCTTAACGCCCTTCAAAGTAAAACGCATTAAAACAACCTTAGATGATTATCGCTATACTTCGGACGATACCATTGTGGAAGGTGAAATTGAAGAAGGTAAACTCTATGAAGAAAAAGACTTTAATCGCACCATTGAAATTGTAGAACGTGAAGCCAAGCGTGTAAACATCTTTTTAGAAGAAGCAAATCAGAATGAAAAGGCAATAATTTTCTGTGCCAATCAAGCACACGCAGCATTGATAAGGGATTTGGTAAACCAAAATGCAAAAAGCAAAGACCCATTTTATTGTGTTCGTGTAACTGCCAATGATGGAGAAGAAGGTGAAAGATTGTTGCGTGAATTTCAAGACAACGAAAAAACATTGCCAACCATTCTGACAACTTCGCAAAAACTTTCTACAGGTGTTGATGCAAGAAACATTCGGAATATTGTTTTGCTTCGTCCAGTCAATTCAATGATTGAGTTTAAACAAATTGTTGGACGTGGCACCCGACTGTTTGACGGCAAAGAGTTTTTTACCATTTACGACTTTGTAGATGCTTATAAACATTTCAGCGATCCCGAATGGGACGGTGAACCTTTGGAAGAAGAACCAAAAGAATCTAAACTATATCCAACACCTAAACCAACCGTACCACAAATTTTTTTAGATACAGGTGAGCTAACTCTGAAGAAGCCGAAAATAAAAATCAAACTACGCAATGGAAAAGAAAGAGAAATACAATCTATGATTTCAACTTCTTTTTGGAGTGCCGATGGTAAACCCATTTCATCCGAAGAATTTTTAAATAATCTGTTTGGAGAATTGCCCAAACTTTTCAGGGACGAAGAAGAATTGCGAAAACTTTGGAGCAACCCATTAACAAGAAAAACCTTGCTAGAGAATTTAGATGCAGCAGGTTTCCCAAAAGACGATTTATTGACTTTGCAAAAGTTAGTAGATATGGAAAAAAGCGACTTGTATGATGTACTGGAATACGTTTTCAATGGCGACTATATCGCAATGACAAGAGAAGCCAGAGCCAAAGCAGCCGAAGCGACCATCTTTGCTTTACTCAACGACAAACAAAAAGAGTTTATCACGTTCGTATTGAGTAAATATATTGAAACAGGCGTTGACGAACTCGACCAAGAAAAACTTCCAATCTTATTGACAAACAAGTATCAATCATTGGAAGACGCCAAAGAAATTTTAGGAGACGTAGCAAACATTAGTAGACTGTTCATAGAATTTCAAGAACATCTTTACAAACAGAAAGCAGCGTAATGAAAGGAATCCAAGTATATACAGGCAACGAACAAAAGTGATACACATAGCTAAGCTGCAAAAGCCCAAACACGGATCAATGCTTTGTCAAAGAGTTTGGAAAGCCAACGCAAGACAAAATTGCTTTAAAATATTTATCGACTCTTCAAAAAAATAGAAAAAGCAAAGCCGAAAATCCTTAGTATTCATAAAACAACAACAGCGAAAGTGTTTTCATATATACATGAAAGACTAAATAATATAAACATGATAGAATGAGAAAAGTAATTGCAGCAATCAATATGACACTGGACGGATATTGCGACCACACAGCGATTAGTCCGGACGAAGAAATACATGATCATTATTCCGATTTGCTAAATGAATCGGGCGAAATCCTCTATGGTCGAATTACCTTTCAACTCATGCAATTTTGGCAAACGCTACTCATAAATCCTTCTGGAGACAAATCGATGGACGACTTTGCAATTGCAATAGACAAAGTTCCAAAACTTGTGTTTTCTAATACACTGAAAAGCACAGGATGGGAAAGTGCAAAGCTGGCGAATAAAACACTTGAGGAAGCGCTTTTAGAACTCAAAAAACAAACAGGCAAAGCCATTTTTATTGGCAGCCGGAGCTTAATTATTCAACTAATGGAACTCAATTTGATTGACGAATATCAACTCATGGTTCACCCAGTGGTGGCCGGAAGCGGCTTGCCCTTGTTTGAAAATATGCAGGACAGAAAGATGCTTAATCTCTTAAAGACAAAAAACTTTAACAGCGGCCCGGTTATACTTTATTACCAGCCTATAAAAAACGACTGACAATTTAGAATTTTATGACATTGGATAGCCAGATGTATGAATCGCTCATCGGGCAGTAGGTACTACCTAATACATGCTGACAGGATCCGTCTCACACTATTTATACATAAGCAAATGAAAGAAATTATTTTGCTTCCAGTCTATACCAATCGATTTGCCCCATTTTGAAATGCTTAAAAGTTTAACAAAAAAGCCAGGGTCCAGGTAGATTCTGCAATGTACCTTTATCAAAATTTGCAATTAATGAGTCGATCCCACATTATGACCCAACAGTTTTTACAAGCCTTAAATCGTTCAAAAAAATACAAAAGGCTGGTGCAATAAATAATTATACAAATACAATGAATGGAATAATCACACTTGTATTTTTGACTTCGTTCACCTTAAGCATTGGACAATCACAGTTTATCACTAAGCTTGATGGGAGCAAAGTTTCGATTAACGAAATTGATAAATCCATCACACGATTAATGAACGAAGCAAATATTGACGGCTTAAGCCTGTCCGTACTAAACAATAATAAAACTGTTTTTATAAAATCCTATGGCTATAGAAATAAACCTAAAAATGAATTGCTTGACCCTGGTACGATTATGTATGGAGCTTCTTTTAGTAAAGCTGTATTTGGTTTTCTTATAATGAAATTAGTTCAACAAAATAAATTGGATCTTGACAAACCGCTTTACCTGTATTTAAACAAACCAATCCCTGAATACGACTATTTTTCCGATTTAACGAATGATGATAATTGGAAATTAATAACCGCAAGAATGTGTTTAAGCCATACTACTGGACTGCCTAATGTAAGATGGTTTAATCCAATCACCTCAGAACAAGATACCTTGGGTATTATGAAAATCTACTTTAGCCCCGGAACAAAATACGCCTATTCCGGTGAAGGTTTTAAACTCTTGCAATTGGTTGTAGAAGAAATTACAAATAAAAAAATTGATGAATTAGCTATTGAAAATGTTTTTAAGCCTATTGGAATGTCCCGAACAGGGTATGTTTGGCACAATTCATTTGGTGATGACAATGTAGCTGTAGGCCATATGAGCAATGGCGACATTGATAAAAAACGTAAACGCACAGAAGCAGTTGCAGGAGGCTCTTTGGTAACAACTTTAGCAGATTATTCTAAGTTTATAGAATATATCATGCAAAAAAAAGGATTAAAAAAGAAATGGTTTAATGAAATGATTACACCCCAAATTGAAATCCATTCAGTTACCCAATTTCCACCGATAACATTTGAAAAATCATCAGAATATAAAGAAATTAAATTGTCTTATGGTTTGGGATGGGGAATTTTACATTGTCCAAACGGTAAAGCCATCTTCAAAGAAGGCAATGGAGGGGCCTGGAGAAATTACAATATAAATTTTATTGACAAAGGCATTTCTATTGTCATTTTAATCAATAGTGAAAATGGTGAATCCATATATCAAGAACTTATAGAAACTTTAGTTGGCCCTACGTGCATTCCCTGGAAATGGCATGGCTATATTCCATACAATAATAAAAAATAATAAGTCTGTACAAATACAGCTGTGAGAATACCGGATTTTGTAGAGATCACCTTCTCTCTGGCTCAGGATCCATACATTTTCAGATTTGGCATTTCCCCTGCCAGCTTCGTATCTTTACACTTTATTCTATTTAACAGTTTAAAACATTGAAATGAAAATTCTACTGATAATTTTGTTGACTATCGTTGGTATCATCGCATTGCTTTTAATCCTGGCACTTTTCATGAAAAAAGAACATTATGTAAAATGTGAAATCACGATCAATGCGCCACGTCAAAAAGTATTTGACTACATCAAGCTGCTTAAAAACCAGGACTATTTCAACAAAAATGCGATGGCGGGTTCAGATCGGATTAGAGAATATAAAGGCACAGATGGGACAGAAGGATTTATTTATGCCTGGAGCGGGAACAAAGATGCCGGTCAGGGAGAAAAGGAAATTAAAAAGCTCATCGAAGGCCAGAGAATGGAAGCAGAAATTCGTTTTATAAAACCTATGAAAACGTCTTCTTATATTATAATGGAATTAGAATCTATCGCTGACAATCAAACCAAAGTATCCTGGAGCAATGCAGGTACCTTAAACTATCCAGTAAACATCATGATCCCCATGATGGAAAAAATGCTTCCTAAGGATATGGACATCAGTTTGACTAATTTGAAAAACATACTTGAAAACTAGTTTGTCAATACCTATCAACCAGCAATTGAATTGATTTTACAGCCAGTTTGTTTATGCAGCTGCAATGATTAAAAAAGTTGTGCCTTTATTTATCTTTATACACCCCCCGAATCTTCTTGGTTTCATTGAGTATCTGTCCAAAATGTTCCTGGTATTTTCCGGATTGCAATTCAGCATCAAACGTATCGGCAATTTTATTTACCAGCAATCCATATTTGGTTGAATTTTCAACATATAAATTCTTACTGAATGACAAGCTTTGTTCGTCTTCTTTAAACCGTATATCCAATTTGGTATTTTCAAACTCAAGATCTAAACAATGACCGGTGTATTCATGGGTTTCATCCCGGACTATGTTTGCTTTCGTCCAACCCAATTGATTTAAAACAAAATCTAAAAAAACTGGCAGCATGGATGGCTTTACCGGATACAAGGTATAATAAGCATCTGTCGAATCAAATCGCCCGGTCCAATTGGGAGGTTTTTGATGTTGGATCAATTCCAGATGATAGCCATCTTGCGTTTTGCGCCATTCAAAAAATCGATTGAACCATTCAAGATTTGCTTCCTTTATGTTGATCAATCGGGTCGCTGTATTATCAAATTTAACAACATATCCCGTATCATTTAAATAATTATAAACCACCAGGGCATTTTCAGATTCAGGCAAATCTTCATCCTGTGCATTCCAGGATTGAAATTCTGCAAGAAAGACGATGCTTTTTTGATCGGGTGCAAATGCCAATGCACCGTGTGGAGCCGGAAATGAATAATTTTCAATGGCATCATTGTTAACATGAAAATTCCATTTCTCAAAAGTTTGAATATCAAGAACCGTTTGTTCACCAATCATTAAATAACGGCCACCGACCAAACGATTCAATTGCTCCAGATTGGCGGTGTCGCTTTTAGAAAATACTTCTTCATAAAGACCAGGCTGACCCTGATTGCTATCTAAAAATTGCAAGGAAGCAAAATCGTGGGATTGTTTTAACAAAGGCTCAACGACAGGAGTTCCCTCGTTGATATAAATTAAATAGAGATTCTGACTGCCTGCTATCAGGCTGGGTTGCCGCGCACCTTCTAAAGCATAGACATTCCATAAAAAAGCTAAGCCGGTATTGCTTTGTAAACCGTCTGGAAATTCAATGGCTTTGCCTTGGTATAATATGGAATAGGCAACCTGAGTTCGGTCAACCATCCCATAATTCATGTTGAGCTCGCGACCCGTATTTGCCGTAGCACGGATTGTAAAGGGTCCATAGGAAATATCCTTTTCAATCGTTCGAAAAGATTTTCTGCCATAAAACCAATAAATACAAGCGATTAAGCTGATCCCAATGAGGAGCACAATTTTCATGAATTCAATTATAAAAGCAAATTAACAGAAAAAAATACGTAACCCAAGAAATATCCAACTCCGAGATTTTTCATTTAAGCAATTCCTACAAGAATTTAGAATGATACTTACCTCAAAAGAAATTTCTTTCAGGATTATACAATAATACGCTTTAAATGCGTTTACTTTGCATTACAAAGTACTTTTGCAATGAACGAACAAGACCATTTAAAAACACTTTCTGAGATCAAACAGCTCATGGAACGCTCTTCCCGATTCCTTTCCCTCAGCGGACTTTCCAGTATCTGCATTGGAATTTACGCACTTGTTGGTGCTGCTGTTGGTTATTGGTATCTTCAAGATCAATCCCTTAATTTAAACAGCTATTTTAAACAATTTGCAAGTGCTTCAGAGGAATCTACCCATAGCATAACCGTTTTTTTAACAATCGACGCCTTGTTGGTTTTACTGCTGTCCATTTTAAGCACCTACCTATTTACCCAACGGCTGGCTAAAAAGCAAGGAATGCAACATTGGGATGCCACAGCAAAACGTTTGTTGATCAACTTATTAATCCCATTCTTAACCGGTGCCCTTTTTTGCCTGATACTCATCGTGCACCAACAAATCGAATGGATCCTTCCTTCCATGCTGATTTTTTACGGGCTTGCCTTATTAAATGCAAGTCATTATACCCGAACTGAAATTCGCCATCTGGGATTAATGGAAATTCTTCTTGGATTGATTGCTGCCCTAGTTCCAGCTTATGGATTGCTGTGCTGGGCCATTGGATTTGGAGTATTGCACATCGCTTACGGAATTCGCTTTTATTATAATTATGAACGATGAAAGAATTGATCTATGGCCTGAATCGCGAATTTGAAAGTCGAATCCGTTTAGGGATCATGTCCATACTGATGGTCAACGATAAAGTCGAATTTAAAAGCTTAAAAGAATTGCTTGAACTAACGGACGGCAATCTCGCAAGCCATCTGTCAGCGCTTGAAAAAGCAGGTTATCTGAAAGTAAAAAAACAATTTATAGATCGAAAACCAAACACCAGCTACAGTGCCACCAGTGAAGGAAAAAAAGCCTTTAATGCACATTTAAAATTGTTGGAAAAATTCTTAAAAAAACAATAAACCCGTCAACGTAAAATACAAGATCATGGACATACAATCACACCTTGACAATCCAAAACAATTGGAAAAAATGTACCGCGACAATAAATCCGAATTTAAAGCAGCCTTGAAATTGCTTAAGCCCCAGCAGATGGACCAAAAATTGTTTGCTTATTGGAATGAACGAATTAACTATGATCGACCCGACATATCCTGGGGCAATCGAAATGAACTTATCTTTTTATTGATTGCATCACTTGTTGCGGGCTTATTGGCTAAAATACCATCGCTATTTAATTTAAATCCGGAGTTGTTTTATCAGAGAAACATCGGATTTATTGTCTTTCCAATGCTAACTTGTTATTTCGCATGGAACAAAGGGCTTTCCATAAAAAAAACAATCTTTGCCGGCCTTGTTTTCCTTCTTAGTGTCGTGTATATAAATTTATTGCCGTCCGCTGATAAAAGTGATAGCTTGATTTTAGCTTGCATCCACCTGCCTTTATTGTTGTGGGCTGTCGTAGGATTTTCCTATGCATGCGGGGAATTTAAAAACACATCCAAAATTCTTGAGTTTCTGCGCTACAATGGGGACTTACTCATTATAACAGGCTTGATCTTAATATCAGGTGGAATGCTTACGGGCATTACCATTGGATTGTTTTCAGTCATTGGAATTCAAATTGAGGATTTATATTTTAATTACTTTGGTATTTTCGGACTTGCCGCTGCTCCAATACTTGGTACGTATTTAACACAAACAAATCCACAACTGGTAAATAAAATTTCTCCTGTCATTGCGGGGATTTTTAGTCCGCTGGTATTCATCATGCTGCTAATTTACTTAGTGGCTATTTTCTATTCAGGAAAAGATCCCTACAATGACCGCGAGTTTTTAATGATCTTTAATGCACTCTTAATTGGTGTCATGGCTATTATCCTGTTTTCAATTTCAGAAACCGGTAAACAACGCACGGGTAAACTAGGAAGCTATATCCTTTTGGGATTGTCCCTTGTAACCATAATTGTAAATGGAATCGCACTTTCTGCCATTTTATATAGAATTTCAGAATGGGGAATTACACCCAACCGATTGGCTGTGTTGGGTGCAAATACTTTGATGCTGATTCACCTGGTTTTTATAACGATTCAACTTACGAGACATGTATTTAAAAAAGTTGAAATTCAACGGGTGGAATATTCCATCGTTCTTTTTATTCCGGTTTACATTTTGTGGATCTGTTTGGTTACTTTTATATTTCCATTTATTTTTCAATTCAACTAATGCATAAAGCACATGATGGCATAAACTGAGCCAATGGACTTTACAGCTTGTAAAACTTTAAAACAAATAGTATAGACACCAGATTTAAAAATAAAAATCAAGAAAGTACTGTAGACAGCCTTGTTGAAGTTTGCAGCTGGATTGCGCTTCTTGCGATGTGGGTTTTTCTTCTTGCAAATTTTTCCGATTTGCCAGAAGTAATACCTCAACATTACAATGCATATGGAAAAGCAGATGGTTTTGGAAGTAAATCAAATTTATTTATTTTGGCCGGTATTGCTAGCATACTCAATATAGGACTTAGCATACTAAAAAAATATCCGCATCGCTTTAATTATCCGGTTGAAATTACGAAAGAAAATGAATTCAGACAATATGCAATCGCTACCAGAATGCTTCGCTTTGTAAAATTAATCCTGGTTTTGATTTTTAGTTCGCTAATAATTAAAACCATACTTATTGCAAAAGGAGGAACTCATGAACTTGGCTTTTGGTTTTTACCCATTGCTTTAGTTTGTTTGATTGGGAGTATTGCTTATTTTTTAATTTTATCTTTTAGATCAAAATAAATACAAACACATGCAAGCTAAACAGCATATTCAGTCCATTAATTTAATGCAAAAATTTTCATTGTTTGATAAACTTTGGACTCCACATATTATTGGCGAACTAAACGGCCAATACGTTAAATTATGCAAACTTAAAGGCGACTTTGTCTGGCACAGTCATGAACATGAAGATGAATTGTTTATGGTTTTTAAAGGAACCTTGTTGATGGATTTTAGAGATGGTACAACAGTAGCAGTTCATGAAGGAGAAATTTTGATCGTCCCAAAAGGTGTTGAACACCGACCCCATACAGATGGTGAACTGGTTTTTAATCTATTGTTTGAACCCAAAGAAACTGCACATACCGGAACAGTGAAAAGTGAGATGACAATAAACGAATTGGAATGGATCTGATTTATTGTAAAAGAATTATTTTTGATCATGCAATTCCTGGAAACAGAACGCACTGTGCTGCGACCCTTTATTATTGAAGATGGCATTGCTCTTTTTAATTTAAATCAAGATCCGGAAGTACTAAAATATACCGGGGATGTTCCATTCCAATCGGTGGAGGAAGCAAACCATTTTATAATGCAATACATCAAAACCCAGGCGCCTGGATTGGGGCGATGGGCTGTAATCCATAAAACAACCGATCAATTTTTAGGATGGTGTGGTATAAAATACAATCCGGATCTCAATGAATATGATCTAGGTTTTAGATTTTTTAAAATGTACTGGGGACAAGGATTTGCAACTGAAGTTTCAAGAGCAAGTTTGAATTATGGATTTCTACATTTGAAACTGGAAATCATTTTAGGAAGGGCCATGAAACAAAATGTAAACTCAATACATGTATTGCAAAAAATCGGCATGCACTATGCTAATTCATTTTTAATAAATGGTGAAGAATGGTTTGTTTATAAAGCAGCAAGAAAGACCATAACAAGCTGAGAATTTTCTATGCATTCAAAGTGTACATCAATTAAATAATATCTCCTTTTTAAAAAACCTCAGGCAACATTTTTGTATCTTGTACAGTCTTGTTGAATAAGCCTTAGCCTCAAATCAAAATAAATGAAACTGAATACGTACTACAAACACCTTACTTGCTTATGCTTCCTATTGGTTTTTATTACTGCATTTTCGCAAACTCCAATGATCAGTATATCTACGAATACAAAATACCAGTTTATTGATGGATTTGGAGCCCATCAGGGCGATGCTTCCGTAAATCAAACCTGGTGGAATCAATTGTATTTCGATGATATGGGCTGCAGCATTTATAGAGTGGATCTGACTCCCAGTTTAATTGCTCCCTATTCAGATCTCAGTTATTTCTCACCCTGGTTTATGGGTTCATCCGTAAAAAGCGTATTTAACTTTGAAGACCCTGCCAATCCGGATGGTCCTGAAGGAAATCGGGTGAGAACGTATACAAATCCTACAGATTACTCAAGAACTTTTGGAGGGCGAAATGCACCCATTGCCGTAATGGGTCCGGATTTAGAAAAAAACATCAGCTATTTTCGATATCAGACGGATGGAGCCATTACAAATGGAAAAGCCAAGATCCCGCAATTGGGTGACTTCAAATTGGTAGGATCTATCTGGTCGCCGCTCCCCTGGTTGAAAGTAAGTTCCGGAAATCGCTACAATCAAAACTGGTGGCCTGGACCGGTTGCCAATACTCCTTGGCCTTTTGTATGGGGCGGTAATTTTGCAGGAGGTCGTTTGGATGTTTCAGGGACACCCCTTGCAGTATTTAATGATCTATCTCAGGGCGGAACCGGACCTACTTCTTCACTGACTCAATTTGCACGCAGTACGGCTGCATACATTGCCGGATATCAACGATTTCATAAGATGAATTTTTATGCAATCAGCATTCAAAATGAATTAAATTTTGAAGAGTATTATTCCAGCATGACCTATCCCCTTTCATTGCAATACATAGCCGCACTTAAAGCTGTTCGAAATGAATTTGATAAATATCCTGAACTAAAATCCATCCGCATCATGGGGCCTGAGGATTTATTGGGCGGTGATTCCTATGGACTATGGGAATACGGTGGCCCTACTCATAAAAATTTACAATACCTGCGATCCATCGGACAAGATCCCGATGCATTAAAAGCCATTGACTTTTTCTGCATTCACGGATATGCAAATGATGGTGTAACAGCTGCGGGTGCCAATCCAAATTTATGGAATTGGTGGGTCAATGGATGGAATGCCAGTCCCGCACCAGGAATTCCTGCAAACATCAAAGGATTTTCTTCCTTCAATAAAAAATCCTGGATGACCGAAACGTCTGGAGAAAGTCCGGAATGGTTATTTCCGGCAAATGGATTTCCAGGAGACGGTGCTTTTGGAATTGGAATTCGCATTCATCAGGCTTTAACAACCGGCATGGAAAGTGCATGGATATATTGGACATTTACAACGGCTGACAACAATGGCAATGTTACAAATTATGGATTAACCAATTCAAATGCTTCTACCAATTCGCCAAAATACAATGCAGCTAAACATTATTATAAATTCATTCGTCCGGGAGCTCAACGCATTTCCTGCATTACAAATGGTTCAACAGATTTATTGGGCAGTGCTTATTTGCATGAAACCGACCATAGCTTGACCATCGTCCTCATCAATACACGAAATTCCGTTCAAACTGCTTTATTAAATTTACCTTATAGCGGATTGCAATTCGATCAATATACCTCCTATTTAAATAATTATTGGAAATCCAGCAACTTGAATGTAAGTGGTATGCAAACTAACATTTCCTTACCAGCATACAGCATCATTACCTTGAAAGCATCCATTCCTGTAACTGCAACCAACGAATCAACATCTAATAGTAAATTCCAAATCATACCAAATCCTGCCAGTACACAGACATTTGTAAATTTTGAATTGAATGAATCCCAGGATGTTTCATTATCTATTTTTGATATTCACGGAACAAAGATTCAATCTTTTATAAACGGAACCTTGGCTTCCGGTTTGCACAAAATACCGTTGACAGTTTCCAATTTGGTGAAAGGTGTTTATATAATTGAGCTCGTTCATGGGCATGATCAAATATCAAAAAAACTGATTGTTGAATAAATATAATTTATAACTCAACTTTAAAATCGCCTGGACTAAGCAGGTAGTCCAGGCGATCTTAAAGTTTCCAATATATTTTAATTGGAATTTATCTTGATAAGTTTAACTGTTTTAATTTTATCATTTGAAATCCAATGCAAAGAATAAATTCCATTGCTTAAACCATTTAATTGAACAATGGCTGTATTGCTTCCAGAAACATAAGCATGCTGAAATTCTTGTAATAATGTCCCCTTAAAATCTGTTATCTGAATGAGCCCTGTCCCAAATTTTGTCTCATTAAAACTTAGGTGAACCGATTCATTGCATGGATTGGGATAAACAGATAAGCTCAAGCCCATATCATCCGGCTGTTTAATACTTTGACATGGAACCGTTATTGTAAGTTTTTTAATTGGACCATTACCACATGCATTTTTTGCAATTACTGAAACATCACCTCCATTTGCACCAATTAATACTTTGATGTTATTGGTATTGCTTCCTGAAATTATTACAGATCCGGTAGGAACCGTCCATTGGTATGATGTTGCACCGGTAACTGCCGCAATGTAATAGTTCTGTGTTGTACCTGCGCATGGCGAGGTATTTCCATAAATTGTTCCTGCAACTGAAGGAACGCCATATACAAGCAATTTTCTGGGGGCACTGGAACCACAATTATTATTCGCGGAGACTTGTATGTACCCACTATAAAATTGTTGAAACTTTATACTCACAGCGGTATCTCCCGGACTTTGAAATGTGGTAATTTCTGCACCTGGAATGTCCGTAGTCCAGGTATAATTTAAAGCCGATTCAACAGTTCGTATTGAATAACTGGAAGTCGCATTGCAATTTGCATACACTTTTCCAACGATTGAACCAGGCACGGCTGGAACAGAGCTTATCGTTATTTTTCTTTTTGGACCTAAACCACAGGCATTATACATTAACACACTTAAACTTCCACCTATAAAATTGCCGTTGAAGTTTATACTAATTGAATTCGTTCCCTGTCCTTGGGTAATAGTTGATCCAGGTGGAGGAGTCCAATAATATTGCACATCATTTACTTGGGTCACGGAATACGTTCCACTTGAATTTGCGCACACGGCAAATGTTTGTCCAACAATTGGATCCGGCATTCCAGGAATTGTTATAACTTTTACGGTAGTTGGATTGGATACAGCCTTACATCCATAAGAATTAGTTACCGTTACAATATAATTTCCAGCAGTTGCCACTTCAATGCTTTGTGTTTTGGCAGCTGTATTCCAAAGATATGAACTGGCTTGATTTGCAGTTAACACCACTTTGCTTCCTTGACAAATTGTTGTTGGGCCATTTGCGGTAATAATGGCATTGGGCATTGGATTTACAGTGATTGCTAATTTTGCGATAGCTCCTTCTCCATAATCATTTACACCCCGTACGCTTATCATTCCGGAAACTGCATTTGATCCAAAATGAACATTGATACTGTTCGTTGTACTAAAGCCTTGTGCTCCATCAGGCAAGGTCCATAGATAACTCGTTGCATTTTTAATAGCCGGTACGGTATAGACTACATTCGATTGTCCCTGGCAAACTGTAGTCAATCCAGAGATTAAACCTGGACAAGCTGGTAAATAATCTACCAATACCTGATACAATGATGCCGTGATTCCATCAGATGCCGAAGGAAAAGAGTTTGAAAGTCCACAAACTACCGCTTTCATGCAAGGATCATAAATCATACGTGTTTTATAACCCAGTGTTTGCCCTCCGTGTCCCCAACAGAGATTTCCAAAGAAAGTATATTTTGCAAAACCCAATCCGTAATTTCCAGGAGTGAGAAAATTAGTCAGCTCAGCTAAAGAACTTGGTGATAAGATATTTCCATCCAACAATGCATGATACCATTGTGCCATTTCATTTACAGTTGAAAATATAGCACCTGCAGGCCCGCCAGCGCTATTTAAAGACAATCTGGACGTATCGTGAAAATCAATTTCATTATACCATCGATGCGAAATCGTTCCAACCGGTGCTTCTTCAACATCAAAGAATGTGCTGTCTAATTGCAGTGGAGTCAATAAGCTATCTCTGATGAGCTTTGCGATTGATTGTCCGGTGGCACTTTTGACAATTAAACCTGCCAGGATGTAATTTGTATTTGAATAATAAAAATTCGTACCAGGAGTAAATCGCATGGGGCCTATCCATTTTAAAACTTCCTCTGGTTTCCAAATCCGGTCATGCTTTTTTAATATAGAATCCAAATGCGCCTGTGTAGAAAACATATCATCGATGCCACTTCGATGATTCAATAGTTGACGAATTGTGACATTTGGATTGATGTTATTATAATTTGGCAACCATTCATGGAGTGAATCCTCCAATGATAACACGTGTTGCTCCGCAAGCTTTAACAACATTACCGAAGTAAATAATTTAGAATTACTGGCCAGTCCAAACTCCATGTCCGCCGTAATTGGATGTCCACTGTACGACAGGCCGCTTGCTCCCGTCCATATCCCTTGACCAGGATAATAGACACTTGCAGCCATCCCTTTCGTGTTGGGATTTGACGACACCAATGCATCCAATTTCTGTTGCAACTTAGAAGCCAAATTAGGATTAAAAGACTGCCCAATTGCATTTGCAAATGTGAAAAACACAATAACCAATTGAATTAATTTTTTCATAGTTAGCATTATAAGTAAATAATAATTTAATTTATTCTAATAAAACCTAGCAGTCATTGAAGTACCGTCAAAAGACCCTTTAATGACTTTACAAACCAATTGCCCGGCACACAGGTCCTATGACAATCATTAAAATAAAATAACCCACTGAACTAAAAAGTCAGAAGTAAAAAGTATTGAATAAATAAATAGGTAAGGTTAAAGCTTGATTGTAGATTAAATAAAAATCAACTTATTTAATCCTTCACAAATATGTATCAATTAGAAAACCTGTAAAGCGAGAATTGACTTGTGGCAGAAACTAATATACAACTGGCATCCGGAAAAACACAAATTATCTCCGAATGAAATTACTTAAAAAATCGTCTTTTCTTCGTTTGGCAACTTCAATTTGTTCGCCATTACTCATAACCACCGAACCACCTTCACCCCGCAAATATTTTCTTACTTCTGCAATATTTACGATTGATGAATGATGCACTCTAAAAAAATTATTCTCCGATAATAATTCTTCATATTCACCCAGGTTTTTTGAAGTTACCAATTTCTCCCCTGAATTCAAATAAAAGATAGTATACTGGCGATCTGATCGCAAATACATAATTTCATTGACCCGAACAATAGTCAATCCATCAATTGAAGGAAGTGCCAATTGATATACTTCAGATTTAGATTCATTCAAATTTTGCTTTAATACGGCTATTTTTTTATTGGATTTACTGGTTGCTGTGGCATTCTTAATTTTACCAACTGCCAATTGCATTTCATCAATATCGATGGGTTTTAATAAATAATCCAGAGCACATGCCTTAATTGCTTTCAGCGCATACTGTTCAAAAGCAGTAGTAAAAATAATTTCAAACTGGATGTCAACAAACTTATTCAATAAATCAAATCCGGACTCTCGTTGCAACTCAATGTCCAAAAAAATAACATCAGGTTGATGTTGCATGATGCAATGGTAACCTTCCTCAACGCTTTGAGCCTCACCAACGACAAGGACTTCCGGACAATACTCAAACAACAAATTTTTAAGCAGCTTGATGCTTCTGGGTTCATTTTCTATAATAATTGCTTTGATCATAATTATAAATCTAATGGAATCTCAATCGTTACGCAAGTTCCAATTATCGTACCTTGTGCATCTTTTATATCATTAATTTCAATGGATACTTTATGATTGCTCAATCTGGCCAACATGTCAACACGTTCGGTACTTAGCCGGACAGCCATCGACTCATGAACGAGCCCTTTCTGCTTTTGAATGATGGCAGCAGCTTCTCTTCCAATCCCGTTGTCAGTAATTGAACAGATCAGAAACTTCTCGTTTTTAATCAAACGAATTTCAACATATCCTGCTGCTTCTTTATGGAGCAATCCATGGACCAAAGCATTTTCGACAAAAGGCTGAATAAGCATTGATGGAATTTCGATCGTATCGATAGTTAGTTTTGGGTCAATGTCAAAATGATAGGAGAATTTTGGAGAAAACCGAAGAGACTCTAACTCCAAATAATACTCCAAAATCTTTAATTCTTCTGCGATCGTATGGGTATTCTTATTTGCATTTTTTAAAATTAGCCTGATCAGTTTTGAAAATTTCGAAAGATATCTAAGTGCGAGTTCACTTTCTGATTCTGAAATGAGATGTTGAATCGCATTTAAGGAATTAAAAATAAAATGTGGGTTCATTTGTGCCCTTAGTGCTATTAATCGAGCTTCTGCAATTTGCCGCACGGTATCTGAATTCAACTGCTCTAACTTCTTTATTGAATTGATTCTTCTGGTGTAAATAAAGTATCCGATGCTGATTGCAAGTAAACCCAGCAATGATCTAAACCAATTTGTTTTCCAATAGGGAGCGGATATCGTTATGTGTAATTGACGACCTTGCTTATTCCATATACCGTCATTGTTTGAGGCAGTTACATGCAATGTATATTTTCCAGGAGGTACATTGTTGATACTTACGAAGCGATAGGTACCGGTATGCACCCAGTTTTCATGAAAACCCACCAATTGATAGGCATATTGATTTTTCTCCGGATGGTTGTAATTAAGGGAAGTCATTTCAAAAGAAAATGAATTCTGAGTATGGTTCAAGTTCAACTCAGTCATGCCATTTTGATTTACTATATCATACGCTTGATTTCCTATTTTAAAAGATTCAATTTGTACTTTAGGTATGTATTGATTGGATCGGATCTGCTCCGGATTAAAAATATTAAAACCATTTATCCCCCCAAAACACAGGGCTCCTGATTTTAATTTGATTCCTGCAAATGTGTTAAACGCATTGCTTTGAAGTCCATCACTGCTGGTAAATCTCGTAAACGTATCCATGGTATAATCTGGAAGCATTTTGACCTGATACAATCCTTGATGCGTACCTACCCAAAGGTTTGAATTGCTGGCTAAGACAATGGATCGAATGTCCCCTTTTAAAATGGGATCATTGGTTTCGATAGGGAGTATTTTTCCACTGGATCTAATCCAAATATAAATTCCTTTATCAGAAGCCATCCAAATATTTCCGATTGAATCTTCTGTAAATTGATGTACCATGCTTGCTTTAAAATCAGTAGTATGGAAACGCGAATACAGAATTCTAAATGAATCATTCACATTCAATATTCCGGCACGTGCAGTGGATAGCCACAGCGTTTTTCTGCTATCTTCAAAGATTGTTATATAAAAAGAATGCCGCAACTTTTCAATGATTGGATTATTGTATCGATTCTCAAAAAATCCCTGTTTGGATTTTAGTCGACAAACAAGACTGTTGCTTGCAACCCAAACTTCGCCATTTTTACGTACTTCAACATCAAAAGCAATTCTTCCTGGTAAAGAATTCGGATTGCTTTTTGAATACAAATAACGATTCCAAATTTTAGACTTCGGATTGTACGAATTAAGTCCATTTTCTGTTGCAATCCAGATCGTTTCTGACGAATCCATATCAACCCCATAGATGTAATTATCTGAAAGCGAATTTCGATCATTCAAATCATGTTTGAAACAGCTAAACGCATTTGATTTAAAGTCGAAATACATCAAGCCGTTTTTAGTCCCAATCCATAAATTTGACTTTTTATCTTCACAAAAACTGGTGATATCATTTTCACACATGGAGAATTGTTTTCCAGGTTGTAAGACATACAGGTCAAACGGTTCGCCTGATAAATTTACCCGATCAATACCCCTGCTTGAAGTACCAATCCAAATCATTCCTGCGTCATCCTCAAATATTGAAGTCGTTTTATCATCTGACAAACTAGTTATGTTGAATGGATCGTGTGTATAATGTTGCCATTCTTTTAAATTATTATTATAAAACAAAACTCCATTGAACGTAGTGGCGACCCAGGTATTTCCATTCGAATCACAAAATAGATCACTGATCCGTTTTGAAGCATTTTGCATCGCAATCGTTGGAAAGTGGATGCGTTCATAGTTCTTTCGAACGGTGTCAAATAAATAGATTCCCTTTGAATAATAATTGATCCAAATGCTTCCTTTTTTATCGAGACTTAAAAACGTACTGTGATTTTCAATTTCAGAAGTCCTGTTTATGGGATCCAACAGATATTCATCAAAGGTTTTTGTCGCAATTGAAAAACGATATAATCCAGATAAGGTGGTCATCCATAAAGACCCATTTTGGTCGGCCACCATGTCGATGATGCGATTCTTAGCATGAATTTCAGATGCAGTCCCAATAGTATCATGAACATAATTTATAAAATCATGTGATTGCTCATTGTATTTCAATAATCCTTTTCTGGTGCCTACCCAAATCGTATGGTACTCGTCTTCAACTATTACAAATACATCGTTGTGAGGTAAACTGTTGACATTTCCTTTTTCATGTCGAAACATTTTACAGTCTTTTGAAATCGGATCAAATAAAATCAAACCAACAGAGCCATACCACATTCTCCCTTTGCTATCTTTAAAGACACAAGCAATTCGCAAATTGCTGCCTTCGGATGTATCTTTTTGACAAGCTTGTACTAAACGGGAGCTATACCCATTGAATTTTGACAAACCATAATCTCCACCAATCCAAATAAAACCCTCATCATCTTGTGTTGCACAATTTATAGAATTATCGGTGAGTCCATTTTCAATATTTAAGTGTTGGAAGCTGAGTCGATGTTGTTGACCCATCAGATTAAAGGAGCCCAGCAAACCCATTATTACACACACCCATAAACTGACAAAGGGGTTTACTTTAGCATAAGTTGACATTCCTTGTAAAATTACTAAAATAATGAGTCAATAAAAATCCATTTACTTTAAAGAATTGACCCAATGCGATTTTCAATTGACCGGTGGACAATTAAATTCAGAAATCGTATTACAATGAATGTCCGGCTTGACAAATGAATGGCTGAGATTCAGATTCAGCCCATTTATACCTACACATGTTTTGTAAATTTAATAAAAAAAAAAACTTAAAGCATGGTGCTTTAACGTTTCTCTGCCGGATCGTTTTCAGGTAAGCTGTATTCTTTTGCTTTTTTTCCAAATACTGAAACGTGGATATAACGCTTTGGATTGAGACGTAAATCCTGCATCAACAGACTTAAGTTATGCGAGGTGCTATTTAGATTTTGGTATAAAGCAGGATCTTTGATTAATTTAGTAAGACTGCCATTGCCTGATTGTACTTCAGTTAAAATAGAATTTAAAGTGGCGATGCTCGCTTTACTATCACGAAGCGTCTTATTGAGCTCTTGCATGGTCTCTTCTGTTGATTTTACCAATTTGCCAGGATCCGATTGGTTGATATTGGAAGAAATTTTTTCAATATTCTGTAAAGTCTTGGAAACAGAATTTGCATTATTTGCTAAACTCGTGGTCAATACATCCAGATTTGAAAGTGTTTTATCCAAATGTACCGTGGAGGCATTTAGCAATTGATTTAAACTTTTAGTAGCCTTTGCAAGATTGTCTAATATGAAATGTATATTTTTTACGGTGGCAGCAACCTGAACATTTTGATTTACATTGCTTGTATCCAAAATATGATTTAATTCTTCACCAAATGTTTGCGTATAATCCTTTAATTCATCTTTACTAAACATACTGGAGAGCGTGCCGGCGATTTCAGCATTTGCAATTATGGAATTATTCGCCAAACAATCATCGGTACAATACTCTTCAAATTGAAGCACGATTGCTTTTCCTCCAATTAATCCCTGACTTACTAAAATTGCCTTAACCGATTTTGGAATGTTTATTTCATTTTTAACTTCAATGGTAACCAGGATCATTTTAGGATTGTCTGGATCCAATTGCAACTTAGTAACCGTCCCCACTTTATATCCTCTGGTTAATACCGGTGAGGAAGGGTCCATTTGTCCAACATCCGGATATTTGATGTAATAGGTTTTGGAACGATCCAGCAAATTGCTGCCTTTTAAATATTTATAACCAAAAATCAACAAGGCTAGGGTAACAATACCTAATATTCCGACTTTAACTTCGTTGCGCAAGGCTCTGAATTTATTTTTTTAAAAAGAGGTGCTAATTTACGTATTTTATATCAGGCGACCCCGAGGCATTATCAGACTATTTCGTTTGTTTCTGATCTTCTTTAAACTTAATGATAAAAGCATCTTTAAAACCTTGCTGTTTCATTCGTTCCTTTTCCTCGTTTGCATCTTCCTGGCTTATAAAACTTCCATAAACCAATTTGTATGCACCGTCCTCCTGAAGAATTTCGTAATTAGGATCCGAATACCAAACAGATCCCTGGGCTGGTTTGTTCTTGGCAGCAGCAAGTTGAATTTTATAAATAACCAAGGACTCCTCTGAAACAGACTTTACAGCTGCTTTGGATTGAATGTCCTGCATAGCAATGCTAGGATAGATCGGGTTGACTGAGAAATACCGCACAATGCCTCGTGCAATCATTTCGGCGAGTTCCTGTTGGCCTTTGGCTGAGCACAAATACGATACTTCCTCCGGATGGGTCATGTAACCGCACTCAATCAAAACCGCGGGCATACTCACTTGATGCAATACGTGAAATCCTGCCTGTTTGACCCCTTTACTATGCCCAGGATGCTCTAAATCGAACTCGGATTCAATGGATTTTGCCAAAGTGATGCTTTTTTGCAAATGCTGATCCTGGATATGATTGAGTACAATAAAGGACTCCGGTGATTCGAAATCAATGCCTTTATAGTGAATATCACTGGCATGTTCTAAAGCAATTGCATTGTTTTCCCTTCTGGCTACTTCCAGGTTCTCCCTGGCCTTATGCAATCCCATCACATAAGTTTCTGTTCCCCTGACCTTTGACTGATTTGATGGCACTGCATTGCAATGGACAGAAATAAACAGCTCGGCATCAAGGTCATTCGCAATCCGGGCGCGTTCATGCAAAGCGACAAAGACATCCGATTCCCGGGTAAAATAGACAGCAGCCTTGGGAAGTTTTTCAGCCAGAATACCCTGCACTTTTTTACAAACAGCCAGGGTTATTTGCTTTTCAGAGCAATCCTTCCCCTTTGCACCGTCATCCTGCCCCCCGTGTCCGGGATCTAAAACGATGGTCGGTCCACCGTAATATGACAAATTTTGAGCCGTGGATATAAATGGACCAAAATAAAGCGTTAAGCTTATTAAATTATAGACAATAAATTGCATTGCAAGGCATGCCCTGTTATCGTAGTTTTGCATTTTGAGTTTTCTTAGTACAAATATACATATTAAATAATTTAATATATATAAATTTATATCTTTTTTTGAATAAAGTATTTATTTTTTTTATAATATATAGTTTACACTATAATTTACCAGCCCAGATTCTGGACAGTTTGCCCAATCCGGAAAGGCCGTCCACTCGTATTCCCAGATCGGATTCCCTGGTCATTCGAAATGGTGCATTGTATCTGGTTTCTCCTGATAGCATCGATGTTCCGGTGGATTATGGGGCAGACGACCGGGTGCGGTTTGACTACAAAGAACGGGTCATTCATTTATACAAAAATGCATTCATCCATTATAAAACCATGGACATTCGGGCAGATTACATTCGTATTGAATTGAATACGAATCTTGCAATCGCCTTACCGCAAACAGATTCTAGTGGAAATTTGACCGGAGTTCCTCAATTTAAAGAAACAGATCAATCTTTTAAAGCTAAAAAAATCACTTACAATTTTAAATCTAAAAAAGGTTTGATTGAGGAAGTGGTAACCCATGAAGAAGATTTATACATCCATGGCAGTCAAACCAAATTTATCTCCAAACAAAGTAGCGGCAGCCAGGGGGATGACATCATTTACAATAAACATGCATTAATCACGACCTGCGATGCAGAAAAACCCCATTTTGGCATAGCAAGTACCCGACAAAAAATAATTCCAAATAAATTGGTGGTGGTCGGTCCTTCCAATATAGAAATTGAAGGAATACCCACGCCCATCTGGTTACCTTTTGGTTTTTTTCCAATTTCCAGAGACGCACAATCCGGGATTTTATTTCCCAAAGAATATCAATACGATGATCGCGGTTTTGGGCTAGCCGGTATCGGGTATTATCTGCCTTTAAATGATCATGTGGATTTGAAATTTTTAACGGACATCTTTTTTAAAGGTTCATTTAAAATAAATGTCAGTGGAAATTACAAATGGCGTTACCGTTACAATGGCAATTTTTCACTTCAGTTCGAAAATCGGATTCAGGAAATTTCCGGCGATTATAAAAAGAATATAAACCGTCCCATAAGTCTCCGTTGGAGCCACAATCAGGAAGCCGGTGCACATCCGTATCAAACCTTTGGTGGTAGCATGAACATCGAAACCAAGGGTTTTAGTAAAACAGTCTATTCGGATACCAGACAGTCCTTACAAAATGTCTTGCGATCAAATTTTAACTACGGATATACTTTTCCAAACAGTCCGTTTAGTTTATCTGCTGCAATGAGTCACTCACAGAATTTAATTACCCACGAATTAAATCTGACACTTCCTGAATTAAACGTACAAATGCGTACCATCAATCCCTTTAAAAATAAAAATCGCATTTCTCAATCTGAAAAATGGTATGACCGGATTAACTTAAGTTATGGTGCTCAATTTCAGAATACATTAAACACAACCGATACCAGTATATTTCAAAAGGGCTTTGAAAAAGATTTAGTTTATGGAATAAAACACCGCGCTGATATCAATGCAACATTCAAAGTATTAAAATATTTTAATCTTACACCGAGCATCAATTACAATGAAGAATTTTTCTTTCATAAACAAGAAAAAATTTTACTGGACACCATATTAAAGGATACTTTAGGGATAGATTCTTTGTTTGGTCTGACCCAAACTAAATATAAATCCGGATTTTATCCATTTCGTACGTTCAGCACCGGCGCAAGTTTGGGAACTCAGATCTTTGGACAAATCCAATCCTCCAAATCCTGGTTTAGAGGAATAAGACATCAAGTAACTCCTACCATTTCTATGAGTTATGCTCCAGACTACCATAAAAATCCATTCAATTATTTTAAGCAAGTTGACTCTGACTTACGTGATTCATTTAACCGCAGGTATGAATACTTGATTTATGGAAAAAGTCCATTTGGAACATCCTCTGTGCCTTCAGAAAATTTTAATATAAATTTCAACATTGGCAATCGGGTTGAACTAAAATACTATTCCAAAAAAGATTCTACCGCTAAAAAAATTGCATTGCTGGAAGGTTTCAATTTTTCAGCGAATTACAATGTGTTTGCAGACTCCTTCAAACTTAGCTTGATATCCGGTAGTGGAAGCAGTCGCATATTTAAGGGATACACTACCTTGTATTATGGAATTACGATGGATCCTTATGGTCGGACCCTATTAAATGGAAATGAAATTCGGAGTCAATCGTATGCACTCAACTTAAATAAAAAACTTGTGTACCTCACGAGTTCGTTTATTAATATTAACACAAACATCAATATTGGACAGTTAATTGGACTGTTTAATAAAGAAATTTTAAATAAAAAAGACAATGGACAAGCAGCCTTGCCTGAACTGTTTTACAATTTTAACATACAGCATATTATTAATTTCAGACATACCCGCTTAGCTACAGGAAAAGACACCTTTGAACGAACGCTGCATAACATTACTTTAACTGGTAGCATTGCGCTTACCAATAAATGGAGGATCAATATCAACAACATCAGTTATAATTTTGATAAAAAAGGAATTCAATATCCAAGTTTTGGACTTGAACGCGATTTACATTGCTGGTTAATGAAATTTGATTGGTCTCCCCAATTTGGCTATTATTCTTTTACTTTAGGAGTCAAACCAGGATCACTGGAATTTATCCGATTGCCAAGCAATCAATCGTTTTCAGGAGCCCGAAGGTAGTTTCAATGAATTTCCACTATACGTTTCGTTTGCTTGAAATCAATCTGAGTGCTTTTTCTGAAAATTCTTGAATCAATTGATTTAAATCATAAGATATTTTACTGAAATACACCAAACCTAAAAAGACAATTGTTGTGAGTGTAGATTGAATTGCAAGTGACCACAGCGGAGATAGTTCAAGATGGATTTGGGACATCAATTCATAACAAAAGCCGATGAGCAACACCAACTTTAGCCAGGATTTCGAAAATGGCTGCATGCCTGTTTTCCAATAGACTACCAGGGTTTTGAGGATGTTATAAATCGCAACCGACAAAAAGGTTGCCAATGCAGCTCCCTCAATCCCTAACTGTGGAATAAGCCAGAAATTAAATGCGATATTAAGTACAGCCATCAAAACCAATAAATACAATTCCAACACATAGTATTTTGAATAGGCTAAAATGTAATGATTAATTCCTGTTGCAGCATCTACAATGCGTGCCAGCAAAAGCCAGGCTAACAATCGTTCGATTTTTATCAGCTCATCCGGATTAGGCATCAATTGACTTAAATAAATGAATCCTGTGTAAATGCATAATGCGATCCATACCGTTGGAATTAACATATTTACGGATGATTTTGAATACACCGATTTAAGATCATGTTGATTCTTTTCCTTGGAATGTGCCGCAACCATTGCATTCAACCCATCGGTCAATGCTGCAGCAGGAATAAACGCAACATTGCTGATAAAAACAGCCAGGGTAAACAAACCATTTGCCTTAGCGCCTATAAACGAAGTCACTAAAATCGAATCGATCCTCAAGGCCAAAATGGCACTGGCTCCACCTAAGATGGAAAACAGTGCAAATCGAACCATCGCATCACGTTGTTGAATACGAAATACAAATTGCTTTAAAGGAAATTTAAACTGAGAGGTGCCCGATAGTTTATAATATAAAAATCCAATAGCAAATACATAATAAAGACAAATCAACCAGGTAAATTGAATGTCAGAGATATAATCCTTAAAACTCAGTATAAATAAAAATGGCAAAAACAACTTCATCAAAAAAACAAGGAATGCAGGTAAAGCCAGTCGTTTAAAATTGATAAATAGAATTGAAAACAAATCAAATACAACGTACAAAATCCCTATGGGCAAAATAAATAGTACAAAGGGCACTATATAAGTATCATTTGAACTTAAAATGTCTTGAATCCATGGAAACAACATTAAAAACAAACATGCAAATACAAGGATCCCCAGAGTATATGCAGAAAAAATAAAACTAAAAAATCGGGATGAATTTTCTTCTGAATTACTAAAATGTGGATAATACCGCAACAAAACCGTACCAAAGCCCAAACTAATAAATGGAACCAACAAAGAAGCCGTATTGGTTAAAAATCCATAAAGACCGTACAATCTAAGTTCATTTGGATAAATAAAAATCGTACTGAGTCCTCCTAAAACTGCACCTGCAATCTGTATAATAGAACTGAGAAGGCTTTGTTTGCGAATAAACTCCATGAACTCTTAGAAAAATTGTATGATTGAATTAATTAAATTACAAAACCAAGATCAGTTTAGAATGTTTTACATTTACAGCGAAAGTAAGCAATCATTTGGAAATGCAGTCCGCCCACAACATCCCATTTCATATCGCCTATCAATCGACGCATGCAGCGAACTATCTGGATGAGGTGCTGAAAATAAATAATGCTTCCAGCGATGGAGTTTTTCACCATAAATGCAAAGGCTGGTTTAAACAAAATCAACAAATTTCAAATGTATTTCTGTGCGGCTCATGTACAGATGCATTGGAATTTTCAGGATTGCTCGCTGGATTAAATACCGGAGATGAAATTATTCTACCAAGCTTCACCTTTGCCTCCACTGCAAATGCTTTTCTGCTCCGCGGATGCACAATTCGCTTTGCAGATACCTCTTCATTAAGACCGAATGTTGAATTAGAGCAAATTCTTCCGCAAGTAACAGCACAAACAAAAGCAATTGTTTTAATACATTATGCAGGCATCGCCATCAATATGGATCCAATTCTTGCTTTTGCGAAAGCAAATAACATTTTAGTTATCGAAGATGCAGCACAATGCATCGGCGCCCGTTATAAAGATCAATATTTAGGAAGTATAGCTCCGCTGGGATGCTTGTCTTTCCACCCTTCCAAAATAATACATTGCGGCGAAGGGGGTGCACTATTCGTTAATCAGTCAGCCTATTTAACTCAAGCTGAGCTAATATTTGAAAAAGGAACCAACCGAAAAGCTTTTCAAAATCATGAAACCAGTTTTTATGAATGGCAAACCCTCGGTTCTTCCTATGGCATGTCAGAATTTCAAGCCGCTGTGTTGTTATCTCAATTAGAAGAACTTACCATGGTGCTTAACTACCAAATGAAACTTTGGAATCTGTATCAACAAAATCTAAATGAATTACTTGTAAATGGCATGTTGCGTTTACCCGATGTACCCGATTATGCTCACATAAATGGAAGTGAATTTTACATTGTATTAAATGATGAATCTCAACGGATTCAATTGCAACAAATGCTTGCATCCCAAAACATTCAAACCAGAACCCACTATAGAGCCTTGCACAGAAGCAGTTTTTATAAAAATAAATTAAATCAAACCTTGATCAACACCGATATTTTTGAAGCTTGCTTACTAAGATTGCCTTTACATTTCTATCTAACAGAATCTGATGTGTTGATAGTCTGTGACCGAATTACTCAATTTTTTAAAAAATAAATTGTTTTTTGCTATCTATTCCAAATGCTCCGAACGATCTGCGTCCGTTGCTTTTTATAATTTTTATTGGACTTAGTTAAAAAAGGAACTTTTAAGTAGGCCGCAAAATCCATAAACAGTCCAAATGCATACAAAGAAAGTATTAAGAACCAATACAACAGGAAGGTTTCAATCCAATTATAATAGGAATGTAACCAAATCACTATGAGTATTGAAAATAAAAAATGAAAAACCATGGTGATTGCCAGACGAACCGGTGGATAAAATTCTAAACTCTTGATTTTGCGTTTGGAAAATGACTTAGCAAGTACCAATGGAATCCCAAAAGCTAGTATTCCCGGTAATCCAATCAGAAAACAGATAAAACATGCTATGAATTGGATAATTCGTTGTGCGCTATTAAAATAAACAGCTGCATCAAACGAATTAAAATTTACATTTTTGGGCACATAAGCATGAATTGCATTATTAATTTCTGTCAATGCATGCGTTGGTTTGCTATTGAGTGCTGCAATAAATTTTGACAATTGTTGATGCGGCGCCTTATGATAAAAAACACCTGATCCATTGTAAGGATTTAATTGCTTTTCGATCATTTCAAATGCAAGGTTATAAACCCCCTCCTGATGATGATGCGAAATGGATGGCACCACTTCCTGCATTTTTTCTTGAAATAAATTGGTTAATAAACCCAATTTGTCATCTGCCTGCTCATTCAAACGATACCATTCAACAACATCAATCGGTTCACCAAATTCCAAATACACATCTTTTCGGCTTTTGGTTGGATTTATATAATAGATTCCGGTCGGCACCACATAAAGTTCATCTACGTTTTTCTCTTCAATCGTTCCAATCGCCAATCGCGCAGCACCTTTTTGCAAAGGGCGTAAATATTTTACCAATTGCGAACTCGCCTCAGGAAACATGAGTACAACTTCCTGTTGAGCCAATACTTCAAAACTTTGATCAAACGTGCTTTTGTTGTTGCGCAATTTACCAAAGCCATCTTTAAATCTGTAGATAGGAATTTGGTTGGTGGATCGCAAAATTGGCAAGAGCCATTTCTTTTCAAACATGTCACCCCGAACTAAAAAATGCAAATCACGGTGCTGGTTGGATGCTATGATACAAGCTTCTAAAAAAGTACTCGGATGGTTTACAAGAAAAATTACGGGTCCCTTTTTGGGTATGCGTTCCCTGCCGAAAATGAACATCCGTCGGAAGTACAATCTGAATGCAAGATGCGCCCAGACCTTTAGTAATTTATAAAACATACTGAATGTTCATTAATTGGAATCTGTAAAAATAAACAATTGTTTACTTTTGACGGCAGAACATGAAGAATACTTTACTGGTAATAGATGGTCCAACAGCAGCCGGCAAAACAGACTTAGCATACCATTGGGCTGTCGAACTGAATTGTCCGATTCTCTCTGCTGACAGCCGACAACTGTTTTGCGATGTCAATATAGGCACGTGCAAACCATCAAATGAAATGCTTCAATCGGTTAAACACTACTTCATTAATCACATCCCAATTGATGGAACTTACAGTGTAGGCCACTACGAACAGGAAGTCCATGTACTCTTGAGTGAATTATTTAAACAACATCCGGTCTTGATTCTGTGTGGTGGAACCGGACTCTATATAAAAGCAATCCTAAAAGGGATTGATCAAATTCCTTTATCTTCAACAGAAGTAAAACTTCAAAGTCAAACACTCCTGGATGAAAAGGGCATAGAAGCTTGTCGCAATATGTTAGCAGAAGTCGATCCCGAATATTACGCAACAGTCGATTTAAACAATTCAAGACGAATATTAAGAGCATTGGAAGTCTATTTTGAAAGCGGAAAACCATTTTCAAGTTTTTTGAATAAACCAAACATTCCCAAACCCTTTGATATTAAAGAAATTTGTCTGATTCCGGAAAGAAGCCTGCTATATCAAAGAATTGAACATCGCGTTGATCAAATGATTGAAGCTGGATTGTTTGATGAAGCAAAATCTCTTGAACAATATCGTTCGTGCCAGGCATTAAACACGGTTGGCTATCGTGAAACGTATGAATATCTCGATGGACGCATTACTAAAGATCGTTGCATCGAACTCATTAAACAAAATTCCCGTAATTATGCAAAGCGGCAAATTACCTGGTTTAAAAAGGAACTTAACGGAATTCAAATTAATGCTACAGATCCCTTAACATTAAAGAATATCAGAACACAATTCAGTGAACTATTCCCTCGGTAGAATTTTCAAATTATTATTTACACTCCGTATTCCTGGACGCATCCGCAACATAATGAGCATTTCATAGCGATTTATTTTTGTTTCATCGTATTTAAAACTCCATAAATTCATTTCATTGGAAAGTCTCTTTTTTGATTTTAAATCATACAAATAAAATTCATTTTCCAATTGCGTTGCAGTCAATGTGCTATCCATATCAACAATAAACTCATCACTGATGATTTCTGGATTTGTCAGATCCGATTTTTTTTGGATTTGAGTCCATTTTTCAGACTTGATCAATGCTGCCATGGTTTTTGTCAATTCATCCAAAGCATTCGGAAGGTTTGAATTGCTTTTAATAAATTTATTCTTTGCTCCATTTTCATCAAAGTAAGTAAGTTCCGTAAGCGGTAGATCCGGAATGTTTATTAAATATTCTGCCTGATAACTTTCCCAGTTTAATGCATCACTCATTCTTTTGAAACTTCTGATTTTATCTTGGCTCAACTGACTAAAATAAACACCGGTTTTTTCTAAATGCTCCTTCCCCTCCAGTATCACTAATCCATTGCGATACATACTCAATTTATAAACATGGCAATGTCCGAAACATGGATATTTTTGAAGGGTAAGCCAATGTTTCAATTCAACATGCTTAGGCTTTGCCGCATCTTTTGCACTTTTACAGGCATTTAAGCTAAATAAAGCAATTAAAAAATACAGAACATATTTAATTCCCTTCCAATTCATCTTACTAATATTAATTTGTAACATAGTTTCTCTTCCTTATTTGACACTAACAAAAAATATACACCAGGGTTTACACCCAAAATTTCCGCGGACAAGCTAATGCTTAATGCCGCTTTTACCTGTTGCTTCCAACGAAGTCGGCCATTCATATCATACAACTCAAGATTGCTGTCAAAAAGTTTGTGATTTTTAGTCAGCAATTGCCAATCCATTTGATCTTGCCGTATAAAAATTTGCTCTAAACCGGATTGTGAACCAATAGCACAATTCATATTACCAATTTCCGGGCGATATAATTGAATTTGTTCGTTCATTCTGTTTACTTGTCCTTTTGTAAACATATGCATGCAGGCATCATCCACTAAACTCATAAAGTTCATGTATTGACTCGATTGTCCGCAGCGTATTTGTGGAAACCCAGGGCATCCATAATATTCAAGATCCTGTACGGGGGTATCTGAAACACCATCGTCTCCTGTACATTCCGATTTATCCCCGGAAAGGTGTAACAAACCAAAATAATGACCCATTTCGTGCACCAAGGTTTTCCCTTGATGAAAAGGTTTGTTTCCATAGGCACTGCCAATTGCTCCAACGCTCCGATAATCAATGAAAATTCCATCCTCATCAAGCGTTGCATCCCAGGGATAGATGGCTTCACCCAATACAGGACATTGGTTTCTATTGATCACAAAAATATTGATATAGGTTTTGGGATCCCAAACGTCAACACCACCCAAATTTTTATGCATCAAATTGCGCTTTCCAAATTCTGATTTACAGGCAATAGACAAATCATTGATTGCAATCCATTCGATTCCAATTGTCTGCTCTCCCGCCGGAGTGGTGTCTGCCAGGCAAAATTGGATGTTTGGATTAGCTTTTAAAGATCTGAATGGTTCCGGAATGTTAAAATCCTCTGAATTCACGGCTTCATGGAAATACCGATTCAATACTTCCATCTGCGAATAGATTTGAAGGCTGCTTAGCTTTTCTTCAGGAGTTGAATAAAACACATGAAAAACTAATCTGCATTGCAAGGCTTCCCTGAATTGAAACTTATATATTTGATCTGAATTGTTTGCAGGTTCATAAATGGAACTGTATGCCTTACACCGCTGGCAATCCACTGCTTGACTGTAAACGAGTAATAAAAATATCCAGACCCACCTGCTCATCTCTGTGTTTTATTCAGTATAAACGATCAGAACCACCTGATCCGTATTGGTAGTCCATTTTAAACTTACCGGAACCTCTGAATTTTCATTGATTTGATTTTGCGATACGCCATATACCTGCATTAACTTTTTTAAAGTATGAATTCTCTTGTCTGTTGAAACTACATCAGTTGGGCTTTGTGTCCCTTTTACAAATGAAATGCGTAATTTTCTGTTTTGCTTAACAGTCGTACTAAGCAGAGCCATGAGATTTGCCCCCGATCCCTTTATAGCATAACTGCCGGAATCAAATAAGTCTGCCCATGGAATCTGTATAAATCCCTGTTCTTTAGAGGAAGTGGTTTCAAATTCGAGCTTAGGATTGGTTTTTATCAATGTTTTTAGTTGAGCTATAACAGGTTCACCCAATCTCTTTTTACTTGCATCCCCGGTTGGTTTCTGAACAGGCTGTTGCTCCACTTCATCAACATGAATTTCTTTTTGCTCTTGCTTGGCTTCAACACGGGGTGCTGCTTCTTTTTGATTATTCGTTGTGTTTTGTGGGGTAATATGTTGTTGCAATTGCTTGTTAGACTCCTCTAGCTTCTTGATTTTTACATTCAAACTATCCAGACTGGATTGTTTGTTTTTTAATCTCGAATTGGCTATACTTAATTCTTCTGAATGCATTTTCTTCAAACGAAGCAATTCGGCTTGTTGTAATTGAATACTGTCCTTCATTCGATCGAATGATTTTAATTCAAGTTTCAATTGCTTTAGTTGCTGTTGCGCTTGCTCCTTTTCTTGTGCAAGGATTTCCATCTTATCTAGCAATTCTTGATTCTTTCTTTTTAATGCCATTAAATCCATCTCCTGGATTTTCCTGATCGAATCGGCTTGCTCTAAATTCATAGACCTGTCAGACTCCACATGAATTTGTGCTTCCGCTTTCATCAATTTGTTTTCCAAGGCTGCACGATCGGTCTGTTGTTTTTGAATTTGTTGATTTTTATCTTCTATGATTTCATTTAAGACCTTAATCGTGCTGAGCTGTTGATTAAGTTCTTCCTGAACTGATTTCAAGCTTGCTTCATTGACTGAAGTGGATTTCACAGCTTTTAAATTCTTTAATTCTTGTTGCGTTTGTTCGTTTTCAGTTTTAATTGCCGCCAGAGCTTCCTGCGATTTTTGAATTTCCTTGTCTTTCAATTGAACGGTTTCAAGCATTTGTGCATTGAGTCGATTCAGTTCATCTAAATTCGCTTTCAACTGGTTGATTTCAGTCTTTAACTCAGATTCCTGTAACTTTTGATCAATACCTTTGGATGCATTTAATGCTTCTGATTCTTGTTTTGCTTCATTCAATTCGTATTGCAATTGTTTAATCCGAACTTCCCCATACTGAATTTGTGAAGTCATTGAATCCAGCAGACTATTGGATGCTGCCAATTTCTTATCTTGTATAACCTGGTTTGCTTTTTCTTTTGCAACTGCATTTTTTAAAGCGACGATTTCCTTATTTAAACTGTCTAATTTTTTAGCGGTTGACTTCTTTGGTTCTTTTGATTTTAACAGTTTTTCGTATTTTTCATTCAATTGTTCATAATTAATTCTTGCTTGAACTAACTGGTCATTGAGCCGTTTCATCTCAAGCATTTGGCTTTCCTGAATGGTGGATTCTTGTTGTTCGTTTACTAATGGATTGGTTTTGGCAATTGAATCTGATTTCTCAGAACCCTGATTGTACTTCAAATAAAATTCAATCAATACATTTTCTGTTTTTTGCAATTGAAGCTTGGTCGTTTCAAGATCCTGAGCAATTACTTCAAAGCTATCCTTATTTATTTGACTTTCCTTGAGTTGTATTGCCAATTGATCCCGTTCAGATCGTACTGAATGATAACGGGAACTTGAAACACAAGCCCATAAATTCAATCCTGCACATAAAAGGAATAGTTTGGAATACATAATCTAATAGCGGATGATTCCACAAATTTACCAGCTTTAGGCTAATTTTTTTGACATTCCGAATCGACCGTATGAACTATTCCTTTCATTTTCAGTTATTTTGTATTGAAAATACAGACTTGCTTGGAAGTTGTTTTATCTAAATCCCCGTATACATTTAAAATGTTTGATGCCATATCAAGCATTTCTGCTATTTGGGATCAAATTCCTGCAACCAGCCGTCTTTTAAGTTCGGAGTACCTGGACATCCTCGAGCGATTTCCCCCGGAATCCATGAAATTCCGCTATGTTTTGGTTTATAAAAGCTCCAAATTGGTGGCCTGCCTCTATTTTCAAATTGTACCATTTAAAGCAGCAGATCGCTTAAAAATGGAAAATGCGCCTAAAAAAAGTTTGGTTTCTTGTTTTTATACGCAAATCAAAAAACTTGTTGCCAAACAAGTAGATTTTGTAACCCTGATCAATGGCAATTTACTATCAACCGGCCCGTATGGTTTTAAATTACACCCTGATTTAGCTAATTCTGAATTTCAACAAATTTTTGATTCGCTATTACAGGTACTTTTTAAACAACACGAACACATTGATTATGCCAATCTCTGCTTGTTAAAAGAATTGCCACCCCAACAGGCCTTTAACACCAATGCAGAAGACTGTTTTTCAAATTTACATCCGTTTTTAATTCAACCTTCCATGATGCTTCATTTAAATGCTGAATGGAAATCACTCAACGATTACATTGCAGCATTGCAATCCAAATACAGACTGCGTATTAAAAAAGCACTTCAGGCCGGAGCATCCCTCACTCATAAAGAATTTGATCTCGAACAACTAGCTGATTACCATTCAGCCATTTATCAACTCTATTTAAACACTGCTGATGGCGCAGATTTTAATTTGGTAAAATTGAATCCAAATTATTTTCTTGAGTTAAAACGTCAATTGGGAACTCGTTATCGCATCTTTGGTTTTTTTCATGACAACGAACTCATTGCATTTTATTCTTTGATTGATGATGGCCAACAGCTTTTAGGACATTTTCTCGGAACGATGAAAGAGAATAACCTGCGTTATCAGGTTTATTTTAATATCTTAATTAAATTTATTGAAATAGCCATTCAAGGGAATTTTAAAGAAATCAATCTTGCACGAACTGCCATTGAAATTAAAAGTTCGGTCGGTGCGGTGCCCGTTGACCTTGTATGCTATTTGACACATCGCAATCGAATTGTAAATCATTTAGTTCCTAACCTTATCCAATATTTAAAACCGGATGAACAATTTACAATTCGAAAGCCTTTCAAAAAAGCATCTGATACCCCATCATCGTAATTTATGATTCCACGCTGCTTTATCTCCTCTTCCTCTGTGTTCCTCACTCTGTGATCTTAGTGTGCAATAAATTAGTTGATAGGTGATAGGTGATAGGTGATAGTTGATAGTAAGAACATACATTTTTCTTGCGTCTCTGCGTCTCTGCGTCTCTGCGTGAAAATTCTTTAAACCAAAGACCACGAAGAAAATACACACGAAGAAATACAAAGTTAATCTCCTCCTCTTCCGTTTTCCTCCCTCTGTGATTTTCGCGTTAAACTCTTCTATCACAAAGTCCACAATCAATTTGTTGCGTTAATCTCCTGTTAAATGAAGGATTCCCACCCTTTTAGTTTTTTTAGACCGGTACTTTTGTAAACGATTCTCTAAGTCCATGAATAAAACCAATTGTTTACTTTCCGTTTTCCTGAGCTTGTTTCTGAATTTGCTTTCCGCCCAAGAAACGGTCACCGGACTGTTACACTTTAAAAATCAACGATTTCAATTTGAAAATGGGGATTCCCTGGTTTTAGATCCCGATAAACAGTTAATCGTATTGCTGTTTCATGCCGAACAAGATACGATTGGCTTGGATCCCGGTTTGTCAACCGAAGGACGATGGCGAGCAATAAATTTGTTGCGCATCATGAAAACCATTGATTTTGGCGCATTTTTCACAACCCCATTTCGCAACAACATCCTCACTTTACAACCCCTGGTGGATTACAAGAAAACCCAGCCAAGATATTACGATCAATCTGATATTCAGGTACTTATAAAGGAAATAGCGAATTTATCTCCTTATCCAATCATGGTGATGGTTCATCCGGAAACAGTTGGCCTTATATTTGAGCGTATTACGCAATCTAAGTTAACTATGGACTTAAGTACAAATCGATCTGATAAAATCATCCTGATTCAGCGAGACCGGAAACAGGGAATTTTGTGGAAAGCTTGTACCTACAAGGTCCGTTAATAAAAATTTTATGGAATTAGAAACCCGATTTAAACCGGGGAGCATTGAATCAAAATGGTATGATTGGTGGCTTCAACGGAATTATTTTTCATCCAAACCAGATGAACGGGTCCCGTTTTCAATAGTGATCCCACCTCCCAATGTGACGGGAGTGCTCCACATGGGTCACATGCTCAACAATACAATTCAAGATGTCTTGATACGGCGAGCCCGTCAAAATGGAATGAATGCCTGTTGGGTACCCGGAACCGACCATGCTTCCATTGCAACCGAAGCGAAAGTAGTCCAAATGCTTCGTGAAAAAGGAATCAAAAAATCTGACATTACCAGAGATGAGTTCATGAAATATGCCTGGGAATGGAAAGAAAAATACGGGGGCATCATACTCGAGCAATTAAAAAAACTTGGTGCATCCTGCGACTGGGATCGGACTTCATTTACCATGGATCCGGTGCGCTCAGAAGCTGTAATCAGTGCTTTTGTCGATTTATATAACAAAGGAAAACTATACCGCGGCAAACGCATGGTTCACTGGGATCCGGAAGCAAAAACCGTTTTGTCCAGCGAAGAAGTCTTGCATCATGACGAACAAGCGAGTTTGTTTCACATCCTGTATAAACTGGAAGGTTCGGATACAGAAGGAATTGTAATCGCAACACAACGTCCGGAAACCATCATGGCAGATACTGCTGTGTGTGTGCATCCGGATGATCCACGATACACTGCCTTTCATGGCAAAAAAGTGATTTTACCTTTATTAAACAAAGCCATTCCGGTAATAACAGATACGTACATTGATCGTGAATTTGGAACCGGCGCATTAAAAGTGACTCCTGCTCATGATCCCAACGATTATGAAATTGGATTGCGTCATGGATTGGAAGTCATTGATTGTTTGAATGAAGATGGAACACTAAGCAAAGAAGCCATCATCCTGGTCGGTGAAGACCGCTTTGTTGCACGTAAAAAAATAAAACCGCTGCTTGAAGAAGCCGGTGTCTTAATTAAAATTGAAAACTACACCACCAGCATTGGTCGAAGTGAACGCACGAATGCAGTGGTCGAACCACGATTGAGTTTGCAGTGGTATGTTAAAATGGGCGAATTGGCCAAACCTGCATTGGAAGCAGTTATGGACGATTCCATCCAGTTTACTCCAGAACATTTTAAAAATACTTATAGACATTGGATGGATACCATCCGCGATTGGTGCATTTCACGTCAATTGTGGTGGGGCCATCGGATTCCAGCCTGGTATTATGGGGAAGAAGTCTTCGTTGCAAAAACAGCAGAAGAAGCATTGGCCCAGGCTCAGCAAAAGACTGGCAATTTATCACTTCAACTTTCCGATTTACAGCAAGATGAGGATGTGTTGGATACCTGGTTTTCATCCTGGCTTTGGCCTATTTCTGTATTTGATGGAAATAATAATTCAGAGGATTTTAAATACTATTATCCTACTTCGGTGTTAGTGACCGGATGGGATATTATTTTTCTGTGGGTTGCACGGATGGTTATGGCCGGTTATGAATGGAAAGGACAATTGCCTTTTCACAAAGTTTATTTTACCGGGATGGTACGCGATAAACTGCGCAGAAAGATGAGTAAGTCATTGGGAAATTCACCCGATGCACTGCAACTGATTGAAGATTTTGGTGCCGATGGCGTGCGATTTGGAATGTTGGCTTGTTCGCCGGCAGGTGGGGATTTATTGTTTGATGAAAAACTGTGCGAACAAGGACGCAATTTTTCCAATAAGATGTGGAATGCACTTCGACTGATAAAAGGTTGGACTCCTGATAATTCAAAACAAGCAAATGATGGAGATCAACTGCTGATGGAATGGATGGAGAGCAAATTGAATGCTGTATTGCTAGAGCAAAAGCAGTATTTCGAACAACTTAAATTATCAGAAGCAATTAAAACCCTTTACAATTTCATCTGGGAAGATTTTTGTGGATTTTTATTAGAGGCTGCAAAGCCTGCCAGTCAAGAAAACATTTCCGGGGAATTGTACACTAAAATCATTGAAGTGTATGAAAAAATCTGCATCGTCCTACATCCGTTTATGCCATTCATCACCGAAGAAATCTGGCACGGATTAAAAACCAGAAACGAAGGCGAAGATTGCATTGTAGCATCGATGCCAAGCCAGGGAGCAGTCAACGCAGAACTACTTGCAAACATGACCGAATTGCGAACTGTCCTCAGTCAAATTCGCGAATTGCGAAATAAATACGGTGTGAAAATGAATATCTCCGTTCCCTTGCACATCATGAAAAACGACCAAACCAATTTATTAGCAATCTCCGGAGCCTCCAGTTTATTGAAAAAGATGGCAGTATTAACGGAGATCCTGCAAACCGATCAGGAAATAGAAGCAGCCCAATCCTTTATGGGAATGCGCCAAAAGTATTTTGTACAACTCCCCGTTGAATTAGACATAGAAGCTGAAAAAACTGAATTGCTAAAAGAGATCAGCTATCAGGAAGGATTTATAAACAGCGTCCTCAAAAAATTAGAAAATGAACGCTTCGTTGCCTCTGCACCAAAAGACCTGGTAGCTAAAGAACGCAAAAAACTGGAAGACGGACAAAGCCGATTGATTGCGTTGAAAGAAAGACTGGAGTCAATTACGAATTAAGAATTAAGAATTATGAATGAAGAATTATGGGAGCGTAGCATACATCCCGTGTACCCGTTAGGATAATTAAGAATTAATAATTATGGGAACTTAGCGTATATCTAGTGAGCTGTCGGGAAGAATACGATGAACAGATTGGACCTTAACCATAATTTGCAAAAGTAATATAGGCCACCAAGTGGAAATTTGGTAAACATAAAAAACAGGATTAAGGATAATACACTAAGGAAAAATAATTCTTAATTTTTAATTCTTAATTCTTAATTAAAAAAGGACTTCTTTCGAAGTCCTTTCTATGTTGTTTAGGGTGCTCTACAGTTCTTATCTGTGAGATTGGTGTTTCTTGATTAATTACCTTACAAAGATTGTACGATTGCATACAGAAAACAATCGGTAAAAAGGCCCATTTTTCAAAATGGTTATTTTGGACTATTGCATACTCTAAAAGCTGTTTTAAATTATATGGGGAATAAATTCACTCCGAATTTGAACCCGTGTTTCTATGTGAATTTTAAGCTCATTTGAATTGTTTCGTCCAAATGGACCAATTGCACTACTCCTTTAGGAGTATTTTAAAAGATTCTAAATGACTTAGAATGCAATTTTACAGGTTTTTACATATTACAATAATATATATGTAAAAATACTTAGATTGCAATGCCAAATTTTTATAGCTATATTTGGAATTGTTAAACCATTTTTCAATAACCAAATAAAAAAAATAATATGGCTAAAATTGTTGAATTAAATGAATGTTATGGGCGATCCCCATCAATTACTGATCCAAAACAAGTACGAGGTTCAGTAAAAATTATTAAAGTTGAATTAGATTTTAGTAATACAAGTAAGATATTAGGTGGAGAATTTATTTCTCAAGATGATGCCACTTCATACATGTCTCAATGGAAAGAATTCAGAAATGACTTTAATGAATTTATAGAAATGTCAAAAGTCCCTTCAAGGTATACAGATTGGCAAAATGATATTCATCAAATTAGAGATCGATTAAGTGAATACGAATTAATTGATTACGAATCATTTGAACCTAGTTTTGTAAAAAATTTTATTAATCTTCTTGACAAGAAAAAAAATCAAAAAATTCGTATTTGCAATGGAATAAAAAGATTAGATCAAATTACTTCACAAGAAACCAGAGATTACTTGTGTAAACGAAAAAAGAATAAAATGAGTTGTATTGTAATTGTAGTTTCAAATATTAAAAAAATTTAATAAATAAAAATCATGAAAAACAATATTAATAATAATATTTCACTTCCAGATGCACAAAGGATGATTGAAGATTATAAATATCTTCACGGTACCGATTCTGATTTCCTAGCTTCAGAATATTATAATCTAGAATTTTTAAAATCCATAATAAATCATCCTCGTTGTAAGGGAATACGCGTTTTTAATGCCATCAAAACAGAAGGAGAAAAAAAACAAAACCGACTGATTGTGGTAGGCGTTGATGAACACGAAAAAATCATTGTTCCAAAAAACAATAACATAGCAGGAGTATCTGCTGCTGGTTTAGGTCTGAGTTTAGGTTTTGTTGAAACGGTTGTTGGAGTTGCTGAACACGGACGTCCTTGTCCTCCAGATTGCCTTAAAGCAGAAAAAATATTCTAGAATCCAAATGGATATTCTTGATATTTCTACCTATTCTCAATATTTGTCTTTCCTTTTAGGTATTTATGCATATTTCAAAAAGAATATGCATAAATACCTAAATTTTTTACTTGTTGCAATTACGATTGGCACAATAGCGGAAATTGTAAACCCTATCTTACGAAATCTAGGTATGAAAAATATCTTAAGTATGAATATTTACACTTTTCTTAATTGTCTTGTATTCATATTTTTATATAAAAAAACAAAAACAATCTCAGAAAAATGGTTTTGGATACTTAATTCAGTTTTTATAATAGGAAGTTGCTATTCCATTTATTTCCAGGGTGTGCTAAACCAATTGAACACTATTTTAATTGTATTTGCCAATTTTATTCTGATGTTTCTTTCAGCAAAATCTTTGATCAAAATGACAAATGGAGACGTTGAACATTTATTTCTTCAACCATTGTTTTGGTTATCTGCAAATCTATTAATGTTTAGTACAGCCTCCAATATTGTTTACAGCATTTTTCCAAACAGTTTGTATTATGACAATAATTTATTCTATAATCAGATCTGGACAGTTTTTAGTGTACTTAATATAATCTACAATTTACTTTTCGCTTACGTATTTATATGTCATCTCAGGAATCCCTCTTATACCCAATAATCGCATCCACCTTCTCCCTTGTATTCCTCGTAGGATTTTTCATCTACCTGATTTACAAGTACAATAAAAACATGATTCGAAAAAACAATGAGATGTTTAAAGCGGTCATTGATGCTGGTGAACGGGAGAAACTGGAGTTATCCAGAAACCTGCACGACCAGGTCATTCCTTTGATTGCAATTTCTAAATTGCAAGTGGAGTCTTTTGATTATCCGGAATCCGTGGAGTCGGAAGAACATAAAAAAGAGCTGACGGGTATTTTGGCACAGTCCATTTCTGAAATTCGTGGAATCTGTCACAGCAACTCTCCCATCTTGTTTAAGGATTTGGGGTTAAAAAAGTCTCTACAAAATTTCTTCAAACAAATGGCTTCAGTCGAATCCGCTCCGAAAATTGATTTTCAGTTTGACGATAACATCCATATTTCAGATGACAACGGCTTATCTGTTTACAGGATATTACTCGAACTATTCAATAACTCTCTAAAATATGCCCGCTGTAAAAACATTAAGATCTCGAGTCAGCTGGGGCCCAAAAAAGAAATTATAATCCATTTTTCGGATGATGGGATGGGCACAGATGTGCTAAAACCAGGTCATGGCATGTTGAGTATTAAATCCAGAGTCACCCTGTTGGAAGGGGAAGTACAATTTAAAAGTAAAATGCAGGAAGGCTTCCAATGTATGATTAAATTGCCATCTAAATTACTGATATGAGTGAACAGAAAATCAACATTCTGATTTGTGATGATCATACCATCTTCCGGACCGGTATGAAAAACATCGTCCGCAAATTACCCGTTACAGATCATATCTATGAGGCTTCCAATGGAAATGAAGCCATTGCAGTAGCAGAAACCAATAAAGTTGATCTAATCCTTTTAGACATCGAAATGCCTTATCTCAATGGCGTAGATACAGCTAAATATTTCAAAAAAAATCATCCCGAGATTCGCATCATCATGATTTCCTTTCACAATGACAAGGAATTGTTTTTACAACTTTATAAAATAGGCGTCGAAGGATATTTAGTAAAAAATACTTCGCTGGAAGATTTAAAACGAGGCATCGTACATGTGTTGGAAGGCAATCAGTTCTTCTCTGCAGAGTTAGGCGCCACCGTCATCCACGGATTAATCAATGAAAAATTACAAACTCCTAAAGATCCACTAGAACTCTTATCTGAACGGGAAGTAGAAATCCTTTTACTCATTTGTCAACAACTTACTACCGACGAAATCGCTGCACAACTTTTCATCTCTCCTCTTACAGTCAAAAGACACCGCCAAAACTTATTGGATAAAACCAATTCCAAAAACATCGTTGGACTAATTTTATATGCAATCCGTAATGATTTGCTGGATGCAGCCACGATTAAATAGGATTTGGAAAGGAGGGAGGGCTGTTGGACTGTTGGGCTGTTAGACTGTTAGACTGTTAGACTGTTGGGCTGTTGGGCTGTTGGGCTGTTGGGGAGGAGGGCTATTTGAATGTTGAGCATTTTTGAATTTTTAATTACTGACTCCTTTCTGCTGACCACTGATTCCCTTGCTGGGCGTAGGCTTGGCCTACGTCAAATTTCAATCGAAGCATAATTAAGGAAATTTTCTATAAGAAGTGAGACATGCATAGCTTTTAGCTATAGAGAAAATTTCTTGCTATGAATCATGTTTTAATGATCAAAATATAATTGGAATGCTGGGCATTTTTGAATTTGTACCACTGACCCCTAACTACTGACCCCTGACCCCTGACTGCTAACTGCTAAAAAAAAACCCGGAGTCAATGACCCCGGGTTTAGTATCAATCAATGATTGATAAATTATTATTTTACAACTGTAAATTGTTTTGTACTGGTTCCTTCATTGGTAGAAACACGGATCAAATAAGAACCTGCATTTAATGCAGATGTACTGATTTTAAATACATCTTTAGTTACTTGTTTGTGTGATTCAAAATTCAGGATTTTTCCATTGATATCTGCAATGGTTAAGTTAGCATCTGTTGGGTTAGAGAAATTCAAACCAACATTCAGGTTGTCATTAACAACTGGATTTGGATATAAACTCATTACATTGTCAGCCAATGGTTTTTCGTCAGTTTTAGTAACAAACTCAAGGATTAATTCCAAAATCGGAGTATTAACTCCCTGGAATCCATTGAACCATTCGCCAGCCTGGTCAATTACAAACGTTGAAAATGGTTGAGAGTTATATGATTTTTCATTGCTGATTGAGTGGAATGTTGGTACTGCGCCTGTTGGAGTTGCAGGGTGATCCACACCAATGAAATAACGAGAACTCTTTTGTAATAAAATTCCATTATCACCTGTATTGAAATCGGTAAGATCCACAGTGATTGGGTCGTAATTTTTCTCAGTAGTACCGCTAAATGCTTCAGCAGATAAAATATCTACAGAAGGTGAAGCGATTCCGCCTGATCCATCAAAATTGGTGAATCCACCATCTACATCGTCTTTAACTTTCATTAAATAGATAGAAACTGCATATCCATCAAGCGTTCCCCCTTGATTGGTTACCATACTGAATCTGGCTTGTTTTGCAAACCATTTATCATTGTCATTCCAACAATCTGAAGTGCGGTATTGGTTACCAAAAACATAAGCAGCACCACCACCTGCACGAACACCACTGGTTGCTCTTGGAGCTTTAGCAAACTCATTTAAGGAAATCTCAAAAGAGTCAACACGGGTATTGTCGTTTCTGTTAAAATCAGCAGTAGTTGCATCTTTACTGTAAACAGACCAACGGAGGAAATATTTACCGAAGTCTAAATTGTTTGGTACAAATAAATTAGCTACATTAAATGCAGTGTCATCATCTGTAGTTTCCAAACGATCAATGATAACTGAATCTGCAAAAACAACTGTTTTGCGATCAATACCAATAACCTCTCCTTTTAAAACCACATTGGTTTGTGCTTTTCCACCTTTGTTATTAAGGTTTGCCTGAAATAAAAAGCTGTCTGTACAAATCATTGCTTTTGGCTGTCTGTAAGCAGCTGGTGTATAAAAATGACTGTTTAAAGCCAAGTCATAATCTGGTACTGAAACCAATTGAACATCATCTACAATCCAGAAATAATATTCGCCATCAAAACGAAAACGAAATTGAACAGTCGCTTGATTTGCTGCATCAGCAGAAATATCAATCAAAACACTATTGTTTGTAGTCGTTTCAGCATTGCTTGCGATATCCTGATTTAACTGGTAACTATTCCAGTTTACACCACCGTCATTGGAAACATCTACAAAACAAGTAGAATTAAAATTCCGATAGTACTGATTAAACTTCAATGCAACGCCGCCGAAAGCTGCGCAATTGATTACAGGGCTAGTTAATACACCTGAATGCAATGAAGGGCATTTGCCACCGCCAAAATTTCCGACAACTCCAGCATTATCTAATAAATCGGAGTTGAAAACCATGGCTCCATTTGCTCTTGAAGGAGAGTTAATTGCACCTCTTGTACCATAATATGCGCCGCCTGCTGCAGATGCCGCAGCACTATAATACCAGCGTGCACTATCCGCTTTTGCAGGGTCGTCTGAACTTAAACCCTGGGTAGTCCAATCGTTAAATCCACCAGCAAACGTGGAATTTGGATCATTAGGTCCTCCCCATAAGATCTGGGAGTTTACCCAGCTTACGCTAAGTCCTAAGAAAAATAAAATTGTAAAAATTTTTTGCATAAATTCTGAAAATTGATGATTGTGAATAAATTTTTTTCAAAAAAGCCCACAAATATATAAAACCGTATTATATAATTGGTCGATTTTTAGCAGATAATCTCCTCCAGTTCTTTTAATAATTCGTCTTTCCGAACTGGAATCACTCCCGACCGCTCACAGACCTGCCCTCCGCCGATATTACAGCACACTGCCATAAACTCATCAGATAACGAATAAGCAGCGCAAATCGCTGCCAGGCTGATTACAGTATCTCCCGCTCCACTGACATCCGCCACTTTCCGGGGCCTCGTTTTGTAAATCTGTCCTTTATTTTTTCCCTCAATCCAAATACCATCTGCGGCCAATGTAATCATCACTTTATCACACAACAACTTGTTTTTCAAGAATTTAGACAAATGGGGAAGGTCGTCGTGGTGCTTGGAGACCCATTCCGTGGCTTGTACAGCTTCCCGTAAATTAGGCTTAAATAAATGTACACCCTTGTAATCAAAAAAATGATTTTTTTTAGGATCGACAACCACTTTGACCCCTTGTAAGCGCGCCATTTCAATGATTCGAGCGATCCAGTCCTTATTTAAAAATCCTTTATTGTAGTCCTGTAATATCAATACTTTAACGTCCTGGTTTTTTAAAATTGAATACAAGGACTGTAAACAATGTTCCTGGATGTCTTTACCTATTTCTGCCTCGGTCTCCTGATCTACCCGTACAATCTGGTGCTGGTCTGCTACAATTCGGGTTTTAACCGTGGTCGGCCTTTTGGGATCTTTTACTATGTACAATTGGTCACAGCAAATTTCTTTCAATAAACGTTCTAGAATTAAGCCATCTGCATCTTCGCCACAAAGGCCCATCAAACTGGTTTTACAACCCATAGATTTTAAATTGGCTACAACATTAGAGGCACCTCCCAATTTATTCTCCGTTTCCTTCCACAAGACCACTGGTACCGGCGCCTCTGGTGAAATGCGGGTGGCTTGACCCCTCATGTAGCGATCGATCATAATATCCCCCAAAACTAAAATATGGAGGTCTTTATGGTCTTTTTGCATTTGACCGATTTCAATTTCAAACTTTTTCAAACCAGTTTATTTTCTTTCAAATAGTCATAAATGCGTGTGCTGGCACCCAGATTTTCCACAAAATAAGCATCAAAATGGGTCTTGTCTTCATTTTTTTGCTGGGCCTGACTATGTAAAAATTTAACAAAATCCCTGGATGAATTTATTACAAAACCCATTCCGCTTTTGATACTTTGGCCAGCCTCCGGAAACTTGTGAAATCTTGGTCCAAAACAAACTGGTATTTTATAAATTAATGCTTCCAGAATATTGTGAATTCCAACTCCAAATCCACCTCCGATATAGGCAAATTGTGCAAAGCGATACAAAGCAGCTAAATACCCAATTTGATCCATTATGAGAACCGGAACTGCTGTTTTGGAATTCAGTTGACTGTATCGTATCGTTTGATTTGAAAAATTGGTTTCAATGGATTGAATACTTTCTTCATCCGTTTTATGGGGAACTAAAATAATTTTCCATCCGGATTGAATGGATTCATAAACCCCCTCACGTAATATGCTTAAATCATGAGGCCAGATACTGCCAGCTATCCAAATTTTTTCTGATTCACTAAAAAAATGCAACCCAGGTATGGGTTTATTTTCCCGGGCAATTTGATCTACACGGTCCCATCTGGTATCTCCTGCAATTTGGATATTTGAAAATGATTGGTCCTTTAATAAATTATAGGTTTCTTGATTTTGTAAAAACAATTGATGGGCCGGCTTCAGTTTATTTAAAAGTGAAGTATTTAATGCATTTAATAAAAAATGATCCGGACGCAAAATCATGGACACAAAGCAAAATGGAATTTTTCTTTGATGAAGTACATCGAGACAATTAAACCAAAAATCATACTTGACAAACAAAACCAATGTTGGATTTAAGCAAGCTATAAAATCACGAATTTCCCAATAACAATCTGATGGGAAATAACACACATAATCTACCTTATCGTACTTTTTTTGTTTGTTATAACCCGATGGTGAAAAAAAACTCAATACAATCTGGTGTTCCGGATGTTTCAAACGAATGGACTCTAAAAGAACCCGACCCTGCTCAAACTCACCCAAAGATGCTACGTGCATCCAAATGCGTTTTGAATTTGGCAAGGGATTGATTTCTGTAAATTGAAGTAAATCGCGCTTCCAATTTTTTCGTCCTTCAACCCATTCCTTAGCATCTGTTCTAAACCAGGCTGCTATGCGCAGCACAAAAAAATAAACCGGAATCAGATGTCGATAAAGAAGGTACACGGAAGATGCAAATTAAGAAATAAGAATTAAAAATTACGGATTACGAATTACGGATTACGAATTTAGGATTAAGGATTATGGGAGCGTAACGTACATCCCGCGTACTCGGGGGATGAATTAAATGTATAAATTGTTGCTCCTGCATATAAATTAATATTCAATTTCTTCACCGGTATTTCCTAAATAAAATGGTAAATAAATACCCATTTTGAAATTGATTAAAAAATCATTTCGGTTGATGCCATATTCTGATTGATTGGTATCGTAATTTAATTTCCTTTGATTTTTTGTAAATCCAAAAACGGGGTCTATTCCACTGTAAAACGATAGCCAGTTTTTTCTTGAAATGTATTCATATCCTATAAATGGTATTATTGCAAATCCATTACTCAATCGATCCAAACCTTGCAGGTAATCGGTTGTGAATTGATTCAGTGCCCGCGCATCATCCACAAACCGAATGTGGTGTTGAATAAAACCTGCGCCTAATTGCAGTTTTAAACTTTGGCGGGCCTTTTCCTGACTCCCGATGGAGACCAGTCCACCACAATACAGTTGCATAAAATACCCGCGCTCCCGAAGTTTTAGTTCACTTAAATACTGGTCTGAACCAATCAACAATCCTTCATAAGAAGTTTGAAATGGTTTAAGTACATTTTCATCTACCTGGCTGCCAAAAAAATAACTAAACCTGGCGCCAAAATTTATCCAATTCCTGGCAGGTTGATAGGTCGCTCCGGCTCCGAGAACCAGATGATTCCCAAATCGTTCCGATAAATCTTGTAAAGGAAGCCCGATTCCATAATTAAAATCCAATAATAAAGCCGGCTTTTCCTGGGCAAACAGCTCACTGAATTGAAGCCACCATGCAAAGCAAAAAAATAGTATGATCCGATTCATATCGCTCAAAATTACCAGAAAAACGTTTAAAATGAGTTTAATGTGATTTAGAGTAAAGAGTGAAAATAATATGGAGAATAGCTTGGCCTATGACCATGGACCAAAAGACCAAGTTCGATAAGCCATTTGTCAGTATCAACTGGTTGAATTCTCATTGAAACGCAGAGGCGCTAAAGTGTAATAGGAAGACCCTGGACCAAGGATCATTAAAAAATAGCTCTTACCTATATTTTTAATGTGCAATCAACAATGTGCAAGGCGCAAAGGATTCGTGTACATTTGATTAATCATCTCTCTCACAATTAATTGCGTTTATGCAAAAGCATTTAGAATAAAAATGCATTTATCCCGATCAGTCGTCCAGACCTGCAGACGTCCAGACCTTCATCCACCCCATTAGAACCTAGGTATTCAACTTTCTACCCATTGAAAAATCAAGTAATTTTTAGACAATTTCTCGATTCAAATACCAGCTTTCATTATTTATAATTTATTAATATTTAGGTTGATAAGTATATATAAAAAATAACATATATATTTTATTTATTGTATTCTTCATTGATTATCAACTATTTCATTCTGAATTTTTATATTTGTGGCAGCTATGGCTACAAAACGAATATTAATCACCGGAGCGGCAGGATTCATCGGTTCGCATCTTTCTGACCGTTTTATTAAAGAAGGCTATCAGGTTATCGGTATGGACAATTTGATAACCGGCAATCTGGCCAATATCGAACATTTGTTTCGCTTAAAGGAATTTGAATTTTATCATCACGATGTAAGCCGTTTTGTCCATGTGCCGGGTAAACTGGATTATATCCTGCATTTTGCATCGCCGGCCTCTCCAATCGATTATTTAAAAATGCCCATTCAGACCTTAAAAGTCGGTTCATTAGGGACTCATAATTTACTGGGTTTGGCAAAAGATAAAAAATCTCGTTTGCTGATAGCCTCTACTTCTGAAGTCTATGGTGACCCCTTGGTACACCCACAACGGGAAGATTATTGGGGGAATGTAAATCCTATCGGACCGCGCGGCGTTTATGATGAAGCCAAACGATTTCAGGAAGCGATTACCATGGCTTACCATCGTTACCACAATCTGGAAACGCGCATTGTTCGAATTTTCAATACCTACGGTCCTCGCATGCGGGTTGAAGATGGCAGAGTATTGCCCGCATTTTTTAGTCAGGCAATAAAAGGAAATGACTTGAGTGTTTTTGGCGATGGATCTCAAACGCGTTCGTTTTGTTTTGTTGATGATTTGGTTGAAGGAATTTATCGACTTCTATTAAGTGATTACAGTTATCCGGTAAATCTGGGAAATCCGGAAGAAATTACGGTCAAAGAATTTGCAGAAGAAATTTTAAAATTAGTTGAAGGCACAAAATCTAAGATCGCTTACCACCCCTTACCGGAAGATGATCCTAAACAAAGAAGACCGGATATCAGCATCGCACAAAAGGTATTGCAATGGGAACCCAAAGTAGGCCGGAAAGAAGGTTTAGCCATGACCTACGAATATTTTAAACAAGTTGTCGTTTAATTTCATGAGCTATTCTAAAAAACGATCTTAATAACCGGAGGTGCAGGATTTATTGGTTCGCATTTGGTGCGACGTTTTGTTAACACATATCCTGAATATACCATTTACAATTTAGACGTATTGAGTTATGCCGGAAATCTTGAAAATTTAAAAGACATCCAGCATGCTTCCAATTACCATTTTGTAAAAGCAGATATTGTTGATTTTGATAATTTAAAAACTTTATTTGAATCCATACAACCGGATGCGGTAATTCATCTTGCGGCTGAATCCCATGTCGATCGTTCCATTTCGGATCCGACAGCATTTATTAAAACCAATGTGTTGGGTACACTCAATTTATTGTTGTGCGCTAAAACCATTTGGACAGATCCAACGAAAGCAAATCGCTTTTATCATGTAAGCACGGATGAAGTATATGGCTCCCTGGGTGCGGAAGGATATTTTACTGAAAAGACCGCTTATGATCCTCGTTCACCGTATTCTGCATCTAAAGCCGGATCAGATCATTTAGTAAGATCATTTTTTCACACCTATAAATTTCCCGCATTAATTTCAAATTGTTCTAATAATTATGGACCCAATCAATTTCCTGAAAAACTAATTCCATTAATTATTAACAACATCCTCAATCAAAACCCATTGCCTGTTTATGGTAAAGGAGAAAATGTCCGGGATTGGCTGTGGGTTGAAGATCATGTAGCTGCCATTGATTTAATCTTTCATCAGGGCATCCCCGGACAGACATACAACATTGGCGGTGCATCCGAAATGAAAAACATTGACCTGGTCTTATTACTCTGTGAATTGATGGATGAAAAATTGGGCAGACCGGCTGGAAGTTCAGCAAGTCGTATTCAATTTGTAAGCGATCGCCCGGGACATGATTTGCGCTATGCGATTGATTTTAGTTATCTGACACACCAACTCGGTTGGCAGCCGAGCTGTTCCTTGCGGGATGGATTACAAAAAACCATTGACTGGTATTTAAACAATCCGGAATGGTTACAAAAAGTGAGTTCGGGTGATTATTTAAAATACTATGAGCAACATTATTTGCAACGCGTTTAATAAACTCAACCAATGAACCAGTTCGTGCGTTTTGATCTTTTTCTGAAAGCAGCCATCAATGCATTCCGGTTTATGACATATAGAACAATCCTATTGGGTTTTGTTTTTATTTTGGGTAATTTAACTTTTACAGCTCAGGCGCAGCAACGAAAGTTAATGGAAAATCAAGCCCTTGCTGAATTACAAAAAACCGGGATTAGCGAGCAAGAACTTCGGGACTATTTGCTGGAAAAAGGAATAGATATTGATCAGGCTAATTCCTTATCTGCTGAACAAGCCATCCAACTGCAAGCTGAAATTGAAACTGCTGTAAAAGAGTTGGAAGCAAAGAAAAAAAATGAAAACCGAACTAAAACTGCGCCCACTGCCATTGATGATCATAAAATTCAAAATCGGATTCAGGCAAAAAACAAACAGCAAGAACCTTCAGTCATCCCAAATAAAGTTGGCGGTATTCAGTTGGATAGTTTGAAAGATCAGGAAGGAAAACTTCCAATCATAAACGATACTGTTGCAATTTGGGGTCAACATATCTTCAGAAATAAAAGTCTGGCACTCTACCGTCAGGCAAATGATATTAAACCGCCTTCATCCTATGTATTGGGAGTTGGCGATCAAATTACGGTAAGCATTTATGGCTACAGTCAATTAAATGAAACGTATGAACTCAATGCAGAGGGTTATATTTTACCCACACGCATGCCCCGTATTTTTTTAAAAGGTGTGACGCTGGGTCGTGCAAAAACCATGTTGAATAATTATTTCAAGCGTTTTTATCGATTTACCAATAATCAATTTGATGTCAGTTTAAATTATTCCAGAACCATCAATGTCAATATTTTTGGTGAAGTATATCAATACGGCGGATTTACTATTCCCGCCATCAATACCGCTTTTAATGCATTGATTGCTGCCGGTGGTCCGAATAATTTAGGTTCCGTGCGTCGAATTAAACTGATTCGTAATGGAAAAAGCAGTACGATAGATGTTTATAAATTCATGCAAAATCCGGGAGCTGATAAAGATTACTATCTTGAAAACAATGACATCATTCAGGTACCGGTTGCTGATAAAGTCGTTCGAATTGAAGGCGCTATCAACCGTCCGTTTCAATATGAATTATTGGCAACAGAAGATTTAAATCATTTGATAAACTACGCCGGAGGATTTCAGGATAATGCCATTCTTAAAACCATTCAATTAGAACGAATACAGAATGATCGCAAAATAATTATTGACATCCCGTATCAGGAAATTTTAGCAAAAGGTGGTGATTTTATATTGAAAAAAGGAGATCGCTTGACCGTATTCTCCATTAAAACTCAGGTAGAAGATGTGGTTTTTGTTTCCGGTGAAGTCCGTGCTGAAGCTTCGTATCAATTAAAACCAGGTTTAAAATTATCCGATTTACTCAAACGCGTAGAATTTACTCCACAATCCAATGTACAATTTGCATTTTTAAAAAGACGCAATCCGAATTTAACCTACTCTTTGTTACGCATTGATCTTGAAGCCATTTTACGAGGAGATGCCAACGCTGATAAAGTATTGCAAGCACAAGATGTATTAACCATTTACAAACAATCATTTTATGCAGATCGCACGCATGTAAACGTAGACGGTGCGGTTCGATTGCCCGGCAAATTTGATTTGAATCCAAATGATGATATCCGCGTTCGGGATTTGGTATTATTGTCCGGAGGACTCAAACAGGAGGCGTTTCCTTATGCGTTTTTATTTCGAATGAAATCCAATAATACCAAAGATTATGAAATCATTCGGATTGGCATTAAAGATGTGATGGAAAATCAGCAATCCGACCAGAATATTTTTGTAAAAGCATTTGATAGTTTGGTAGTCTTATCGCAATCCAGTTTTACCGATCAGGCGTATGTTGAAATTTCAGGTGCTATCAAAGAACCCGGTCGATATACTTATGGTTCAGGAATGTCAGCCAATGATTTGATCAATTTGGCAAAAGGTTTTACTTATTACGCCGCATCAAATAAAATTGATATTTTTCGAGTCGTCATCAAAAACAACGAACCAACTAAAACCATTGTAAAATCGATTGTATCTTCCAGAGATATGGATGAACGGAATGCCTTGCCAGATTTTCAATTGGATCCTTATGATATCGTGGTGATACGCAGTCAACCCGAATTCCAATTTCAACAAATGGTTTATCTCGAAGGAGAAGTGCGATATCCCGGACCCTATGCATTATTAAATCCCAATGAAAAAATTTCAGATATCATACAGCGAGCCGGTGGATTAACATTGGAAGCATTTCCGGAAGGGGCTACCTTGTATCGGGTTAAAGACAGCATTGGATATGTTGTTTTGGATTTAAAAGAGGCAATGAAAAAACCGGATTCCCGATTTGATTTTATATTAAAAGAAAATGATCAGATCAATGTACCAAAACAAAAAGATCTGGTTCGAATTGCAGGAGCAACCAATGCAAAAGATTTGTATCCTGATAAATTATTAGCCAATAACAACACGATTTCTGTTGCATATTTTGAAGGTAAAAATGCAAAATACTATGTTGATCATTATGCTGCAGGTATCTCAGGAAATGGAGATCCTAAAAAGATTACGGTAGAACATGCCAATGGAAAAATTGAACGAACCCGTCGGGTTTTATTTTTCAGAACCTATCCAAAAGTTTACAAAGGATCTGTGATCAATGTGGGTTATAAAGATGCAAAGCTTCAAAAAGAAAAGAAAGAACACAAAGATGTTGATTGGGCAAAAGTAGTTGCCGATTCTATTGCGCAGGCAACTGCCATATTATCTTTAATATTATTAATTGACCGTTTGAATTAATTTAAAATTGCTTGTACTCCGGGCAATTGTTTGCCTTCCAGCATTTCAAGCATCGCACCGCCACCGGTTGAAACAAAACTAACTTGATCCTGAAGTTGGTATTTATTGATGGCTGCCACTGAATCTCCACCTCCAATCAATGAATAAGCACCTTGTTGTGTTGCTTGTGCAACTGCTTCCGCAATGGTTTGGGTTCCTTTTGAAAAATGTTCCATTTCAAATACACCCATTGGACCATTCCAGATGATGGTTTTTGAATTAAGTATAAGTTGCGTATATGTTTTAATGGTATTCGGACCAATATCCAAACCCATATAGCCATCCGGAATATTTTGATCCGCACTGATTTGAATGTTGGTATCATTAGCAAAACTTTGACCTGATACAGAATCTTCAGGCAACACCAATTGAACATTTTTTGCCTGTGCTTTTTCAATCAATGATTTTGCTAAATCCATTTTATCCAATTCGCACAAAGAATTGCCAATGCGATAGCCTAATGCATGTAAAAAAGTATAAGCCATGCCACCCCCAATTAGAATCTGATCACAAAAATCCATCAAACTGGAAATGAGTTCGATTTTATCTGAAACTTTCGCACCACCAATGATGGCCGTCATAGGACGTTGTGGATTTTGAAGCACCCGCAATCCGTTTTCAACTTCCTTTTGCATTAAAAAACCAAAGGCTTTATGTTCTTTATCAAAAAAACGGGCGATCGTTGCGGTACTGCAATGTTCCCGATGTGCCGCACCAAATGCGTCATTAATATAAAATGCACCCAGGGCTGCTAATTTGGAAGCCCAATCAACATCTCCTTTTTCTTCTTGCTTATAAAACCGCGTGTTTTCACAGAGTAAAATTTCCCCAGATTGCAGATCTTGGATTTTTGCAAGGGTATCTGCGTCTCCGCAATCCTTTGCAAAGACCACTTTACAGTTTAGGAATCCACCCGGAGTATTACATTCCGGTCTTTTACTTGAAATGATTGCAACATGGGTTTAACTTAAGTTTGCAAATTTAGCACACATCTCAGCGAATCGGGCTGAATAACCGGCTTCATTATCATACCAGGCGACAACTTTGACAAATTCATTGCCTACCTCTGTGAGTTGCGAATCAAAAATGGCACTGTGTGTATTGCCTATGATGTCTGAGGAAACCAAAGGAGCAGTGGCATACTCCAGAATATTTTTCAATTCATTATTGGAAGCCGCATTAAAAGTTGAATTAACCAGATCGCGCGATACCGGTTTTTGAACTTTACAAACCAGCTCAATGATCGAACCTGTGATAATCGGTACCCGATAGGAGGAAGCCATCAGTTTCCCTTTAATGGCAGGATAAACGGCTTCAACTGCTTTTGCAGCTCCTGTGGAGGTTGGGATAATATTTTGAGCTGCAGCGCGAGCTCTTCTGAGGTCTTTGTGGGGTGCATCCTGCAGTCGTTGATCCTGAGTATAGGAATGGATGGTATTCATGGTGGCAAACTGGATCCCAAACGCATCATCCAACACTTTTATAACGGTAGCCAGGCAATTGGTGGTACAAGAAGCATTAGAAATAATCGTTTGATTATCAGTAATTTGATCATCGTTTACTCCTAATACATGGGTTGGAATGCTTTCATCTTTAGGCGGAGCAGAAAGTAAGACCTTTTAGCACCCGAGGTAAGGTGTGCAGCGGCTGTATCCCGGCTCAAATAGATGCCGGTACATTCCAAAACCAGATCAATTTGAAGCGAAGACCAGGGCAGTTGCAAGGGATCTTTGATCATGAACGCTTTAATTTCCTGGCCATTGATAATTAGTGCGTGGTCATTATAGTCAACGGTACCTTGAAATTTCCGGTGCGCGGTATCGTAGGTAAACAAATGAGCCAAAGTAGGGATGTCAGTTAAATCATTAATGGCCACGACCTGAACCTCCGGATTAAGTAATAAACGCCTGAGTGTCAGCCGTCCAATTCGTCCAAAACCATTAATAGCGATGCGTTTCATGAAAATAAGATTGCGTACAAATAAAATAGAAAACGAACAAAAAGGTTCATCTAAACTAGAAAGCTTTTATATATTTGCAGTCCTTTTTAACGGCCCGTTCGTCTAGGGGTTAGGACACCAGATTTTCATTCTGGTAAGAGGGGTTCGATTCCCCTACGGGCTACATAGAAATCCGCTTTTGGCGGATTTTTTTTTGGAAGGATATTAAATTAATTTAATAAATTGCATTTAAAACTTATTAAGAAAAAGTGAACTTTTTTGGCCTTTTCAAATTATAATTTTTATTCAATATTATAAAATTTGAATAGTTATTTTAATACTTATGAATTAATCAATGCTAATTAAAGTTATCAATTATTTATTAAAAAAGGCATACCAATCTAATCGGTATTATATTAACTCAAAATTTAATAGAACATTACCTTTCAATGAATTATTAATTGATCGTTGGGAAAAAGCAAAATTTATGGGCTTCGGTGAGGGCACTAGTATTTATGATAATTCATTAGTTTTTGGAAATGTTAAAGTTGGTAAAAATACTTGGATTGGACCTTTTACAATACTTGATGGAACTGGAAATTTAAGCATTGGAGATAATTGTTCGATTTCAGCTTCAGTTCAAATTTACACTCATGATACTGTTAAATGGGCAACATCTGGTGGATCTGAATTATATGAATATCTTCCAGTAAATATTGGAAATAATTGTTATATTGGACCAAATGTCGTTATATCAAAAGGTGTAACATTAGGTGATTGTTGCATAGTAGGTGCAAACAGCTTTGTTAATCAATCTTTCAATGCCAATTCCAAAATAGCAGGAAATCCAGCTAAATTAGTTTAAAATTTTAATTGAATATAAAAATACTATACGCTCCATATAATATCGCGTCGATGCCAGCTATCACGCTAGATGAAATAAATAATAACAAATTATTTAGTGGTAAAGGAATAGCCATTTCATATCATAAATTTCAGGACTTTGGTCCAAACAAAACAAAAGTTTGGAAAATCTTTGATGTTTATACATCCTACCGAAATCCAGTACGTTTATTAAAAAATATATTACTTTCCGAATACTATTTATGTAAAAGCATACTTTGGGCTGATATAATTATATGGCAGTGGGATGCAAGAATATTTTTACCTCATTATTGGTTTTTAAAAATCACAGGTAAAATCATATATATAGAATGGGTAGGAAGTGATATTCGTAAACCAAAATTACTTTCAAAAATAAATAAGTTCTATAAACAAGAGTTTGAATTAGGAACATATTCCTATTTAAATGAAAGTAATTTTAGAAGTTGGTTTAGACAAATAAAATTTAAATTTTTAAATGCAATACCTTTACTTTGTCCTGAAATGTCCTTATACTTAGATAAGAAATTATTTCCGCAATATATTAAAACTATGCAAAGAATAAATTCTGACAAATACATTGTAAACACCATTGAAGGTGCTAGAATTAGTGTAGTCCATGCCCCCAGTTCTATTGGAGCAAAGGGTACTTTACAAATAAGACAAATTGTAAATAAATTAATTAAACAAATTGATTTTGACTATATCGAAGTAACAAATAAAACAAGAAAAGAAACTTTAGAAATTATTTCAAACTGTAGTATATTTCTTGATCAATTTATTTTGGGTTCATATGGTATGGCTGCTTGTGAAGCTATGGCTTTTGGAAAACCCGTTTTCTGCTATTTACTAAGAGAAGTCGAAGAACTTCTTCCTGAAAGTTGCCCAATTGTTAATTGCAGTTTAGAATCTTTAGAAATAAATCTATTAACGTATTTGCAAAACTCCACTTTAAGAAAACAAAAAGGAATAGAATCAAGAAAATACATTGAAAAATTTCATGATTCAAATCAGGTAGTTGGTTCATTATTAAATGAATTTTTAAAAAATAAAAATTAATTAGTATTATTTTATAAAATAAATTGTTAGAATTGGAATCAAAAAAGTATATACCTATCTCATTACCAAGTATGGGTCAAGAAGAATGGGAAGCATGCAAATTGCCTATAATGTCAGGTTGGGTTACCCAAGGCCCTCAGGTAGAAGCATTTGAAAATTTATTTGCTGAAATTCATAATGTAAAACATGCTATTGCAGTCTCTAATTGCACTACCGCATTGCATCTTTCGCTATTAGCAATCGGAATTGGACCTGGGGATGAAGTTATTGTACCCGCATTTACGTGGATTTCAACCGCAAATGCAGTTATTTATTGTGGAGCTAAACCAGTATTTGTTGACATAGATTTGAAAACTTTCAATATCGATCCGGATAAAATTAAAAAAGAAATAAATAAAAATACAAAAGCCATAATACCTGTCCATTTATTTGGTTTATGTGCAAATATTGATAAAATCAGAAGTATATCTTCAAATATAATAATTATAGAAGATGCAGCTTGTGCAGCTGGTGCTCTTTATTTGAATAAACCAGCAGGAAGTTTAGGAGAAATTGGATGTTTTTCATTCCATCCTCGAAAATCTATCACAACAGGCGAAGGTGGAATGATTACTACCAACAACGATGAATATGCTGACCTAATTCGAAAACTAAGAAACCATGGTGCTTCAATTTCTGAGGAGCAAAGACACAAAGGTCCCAAACCCTACATATTACCAAATTTTGATCTTGTTGGGTACAATTATAGAATGACAGATATTCAAGGTGCAATTGGATTTGTACAATTAAAAAAATTAATCCACTTTATTGAAAGTAGAAATATGTGGGCTCAATACTATTCAAATTCATTAAATAAAATAGATTGGATAATCACTCCAGAACAAATTACCAATTACAGACATGGATGGCAATCTTATGTCTTGCTTCTCAATCCAAGCACATCACCAATAACTAGAAATGACTTCATGGAGTTATTACAATCTAAAGGAATTGCAACTAGACCTGGAACTCATGCTGTTCATATGTTAAATTTTTATAAATCAAAATTTTCTATTCAAGAAAATGACTTTCCTAACTCTAAAATTGCTGATCAACAATCAGTAGCTATTCCATTACATAATTTAATGACTAAATCTGATTTTGATTACATAATTAATACGATAAAAAATATTACAAATTAGTTTTAATATATGGTGTAAATTATTTCGAAACCCAATTTTTACTTATTGCAATATTTGATGCTTAATGGATAACAGATGTTAAATCCATAAAAACCAAGCAACGTGCCATCAGAAAACATTAACTTAGCAATTAAACCATTTGGTCCAGGAAATAGGGAGTATTACAATGGGGTACTTACAGGCGACATAAAAATAATTTAAATCCTATGAAATATTTAAAATTAAATCACCATATTTAAAATCCAATTGATACCTAGTTCGGGAAATGGCGTACTTACAACACTTATACCTATAGATTAATGGAATATATTAAATTCATAAGAATATGGGCTGTAACATTATTAGTGTTGATGTCAGGTAATTTATATTTTGTAAGCAAGAACTTCTCAATTAGTAATAGCTATGAATTTGCTCCAAGCTCAACTAATGAAAAATTATTCAAATTGTATTTACCGTGTAGTTTGCTTTGTGAAAAGGTTGAATGGATGAATTGGAATATTGTTAGTGGTTTTGATTATAGAGGAAATTCAAAAAAGGGAGGAGTTTTATTGAGTAACGATCCAAAAACGGGTTATCAACATAAATATTTGAATTCTATAAGACTTTTTAGCAATGTTATTAAGCCTAAACTTATAAATAATATCCCGACGCCTTGGATGCCTGGGATTCCGGGTGTAACAAAATTAGTTCATAGACTAATTCTTGACAGCTTAATTAGTAAGAATGAATTATTACTTTTATTAGGTGAATTTCCAAATTCTAATAAATATTCAGGACTTCAAATTGGAAAACTTAGGATCTACGATAAATTTATGAACCAATTATCCTTAATTAAAATTTGCGAATTCTTACAGGATCCCTTAGAAGGAGGAATTTTCTCTCCAATACTTATACAGAATAATGGAACCGATTTATTATTTACTGTAAATAGCCAGTCAGGCAATGATGGTGGAATTTTAATTCTTGGAAATATACCTGATTCTGCTTACATAATTGAAGTTGAACATAATAACGAAATAAGCTCAAAGGATGATGGTATTTATATAAATGTTGGATTTCCTGATTGTTGCAATCGTATCATTAAATCAATTGATACTGTGGTCTGTGAAAATATAATAATAAATGGAAATTTAATTAATAAGTCTTCTATTTTTTCAGACACAATTAGAAATGGAAGTTGTGACAGTATAATAAATTATAATATTACTATTTTTAATAAATCAATTTTAAATCTTGGTAATGATACAATAATTTGTGATGGTGAATTATTAACATTGAAGGCTATCTCGGAACTTACAAAGTGGAGTGATGGTATGATCGGAAAAGAAATTTTAGTATCTCGACCGGGTTTATATTGGGCAGAAATTGAATCCCCATGTGGTGTGTTAAGAGATTCAATTATTATCAATTATATAAGAAAACCAAAATTAGATCTAGGCCATGATATGATTTATTGCTTAGGTGTAATTGATACGATTTGGTCGAAAGATTCAAATACAATTTGGAATGATGGTAGTAAGGGACCTTATTTAGTAATAGATCATGAAGGCGTTTATTTCGGAAGCTTATCAAATGATTGTTTCATTGCAAGTGACACAATCAATGTTGTTGCTTTTGAGAAGGTAAATTTAAACTTAGGTCCTGATATCATTTTATGTGAAGGTGAGCAAGATACAGTTTTTAGTCCGTACATCTTAAAATGGAATGATGGAACAGAAAATAATTTTGTAATTGTAAATAGGACTGGAAATTATTGGGGAATAAAATATACTCCATGTGGGTTAGAAACTGATACTTTTTCCTGTAATGTATTGGTTAAAAAAATTAAACCTTATTTAGCCAATGATACAAGCATTTGTTTAAATACTACTTTAAATCTAAATGTTCCGCTGGCACCAATACTCTGGAATAAGATATTTATTAATACAATTGAGGTAACTATTCCAGGTATTTATAGTTATGTTTATGAAGATAAATGTCAGACAATATCTGATACAATTCTAATAAAGTGGGACTCTTTTCCAATAATTTTAGACCAAAAGTTAATTTTATCGTGTGAAGTAAATTCAATAATATTAAATTCTGGAATTGAAAATGTTGAATGGTCAACTGGTTATATTGGGAGATCTATTCGGGTAAAAGAGCCTGGAAAATATTCTTATATCGTTAATAACTCCTGTGGGTTATTTTCAAGTGAAGTAGAAGTAAGCTTTGTCGATGGAATTTCAATTGATTTGCCCAATGTTTTTTCACCGAATGGGGACAATATAAATGATTATTTTCCTCCTAAACCATTTCCTAGAGCATTTTATGTAGAAATTTTTGATAGGTGGGGCGAACTCATATTTAAGGGTGAAAATAATTACTGGGATGGTGAGTTTCTTAATAAGAAAGTTATACCAGGAGTTTATGTCTATGTTTTTAGTATTGAGAATTGTAAATACCTATTTAAATATGGTACAATAACAATTGTTAAATAATACTAATTATTGCAATAAAACCTAAAGTGAAATATAATGAATTTGGTTTCAATCATTTAATGCGACTAGCAGGATTTCCAACAATTCTAGAATTTGGTGTAAAATAGGAAATGACAAAACTATTTGCTCCAACTATAAAGTAGTGCCCGAATTTCACACCTGTGGCTATAATTACATTAGGACTAATGTAACAATTGTTACCAATTTTAACAGGTGCAAATTGGAATGGTTCCTTACCTCCGCTAATAGCCCAACTTATTGAGTCATGAGTGTATATTTGAACTCCTGAGGAAATTGAACAATTACCCTAATATTTGAAAAATCCAGTGTAATTGACCAACCCTGTCCGGATTAAACTAAACACTCTTAGAAGTATCTTGCATTTAAATGATAATCATTAAATCCCAAATAGGGATTTTCATCCAAATATTGATTTTTCAATTTGTATCTAGAAATTATTATTGATTTTTTAAGTAAACCGAAAGTCTGTCACTCCCTGGTGGATTTACTAAATACTAGTTTAGACCTATTTAAGCTCTGGAATGACTTATTCAAGTCTTGGATCTACTCATTGAATTCCCGTAATTTCTGATTGTCACCACTTTGAGATTTCATTCTCTATATAATAAAGTGAAAGTAGTGACACTTTAGCTGCTATTTGGTATTAAAGGATATGGAGTTTAGAAACCCTTATAAAGTGCTGCCAAATAGCCTATCAATAAAATTTATTAACAGAAAACTATATCATCACCATATTCCAAACCTGTGTACTCAAACTCTTCTCTACTATACCATTATGTTATCCATATTTTGAAGTAACTCCCTAAATGAACACCAATGAACACCATATCAGAAATACAAGTCAGTTATCATCCTAAATGCTCAGTTATGTCTCTCATTAAAAGCTGCCATGGTGCCTATGAAGTAATAATACCTCTGTTTAACGAGGATATGCTGCAATACAAGGAGATTTTCATGGTCCTTTATCACAATAGAGCAAACTGGATTTCAGGCTACCATGAACACTTAATAGGATCAGATGCGAGTAATGTTGCAAGTGCAAAACAGGTAATTGTTATCGTATTCAAAGTAAATACCTTTAGTTTCATCCTGGTCCATAATCATCCAACTAGAAGCACAAAACCTAGTTCTGCTGATATAGATATTACAAAGAGAATAAAAGAAGCTGCTGGATTATTTGAGATCAAAGTTCTGGACCATTTGATTATTGGTGAAGGGTTTTATTCGTTTACTTAAAATCAGAAAACATGGTGAAAAAAGAATAAAATTATATCTTTTTAAACCTACCGCTAAAACACGCCTCTTCCTCATGCCAATATGAAATTGCTAAATTTAATTCATTTACCAAGTTTATAATTTCACTTTTTTCATATCTTCTAGCATTACTTGGAGAATACCAATCATAATTTGTGACTTTAGAAAGATCTAAACCCCATTCTGGATTCCAAAAACATTTTAAAAAATTCCAATATATAAATCTTTGGATATCGTATTCTCCTCCCTTTATTCCTAACAGTGGAATTTCCGGAGAAACAAACTTAGTATTTAATTCAGTAAGTACCTTCCCCAATTCTGTTAACTGCGCAGCCAATTCCCACATATCTTCCTCCTTTATCTTATGAGTAGCTAACCGAAAATAATCATCAACTAATTCTCTAGGAAGTGCTTTTTTTCTATAAAAATAGCATGCTATCTCCATTCCCATCTTAATGATATCATTAAAGTGAGAGAATGTAACATCCGGATTGTCCGTATGCATAATAACCTGATCACAAACAACAAAGTCACAAGAATTCTCTTTTATATATGTGTTTGAAATATCTGCTCTTAAAAAAAACAAATTCTTACATTCCTTATATTTCATCATAGCATGAAAAACAGCATCTGATAAATCAATCCCTATTACAATAGATTCTGGAGCAAGTTTACTAAACCAATAAGATTTATAACCGAGACCACATCCAGTATCAATAATTATCCTTTTATTCCTTAAATAAAGAGCTAATTCCTCTTCATCACTAAAACCATACAACTCCAGAAACCAACTATACTGTTGCTTATAAAGTAAATTTACATCATTTAGATCTGCAGTTGCTGTCCACTTTTTAGAAAACACGTCATTTGTTTGCAACTGGTTACTCTTGAAATTAGAATTCAAATTTGTCAATTGTATATGATTATCTTCAACAACAATTGGAATACGAAATAAATCTTGTAATTGCATAAAATAAATTAACCAAAAAAACAATAAAATTACATATTTTTACTTAATAATTAACGTTCATTAATCTTAAATCTACATAATATTGAGTCACTAAATGAACTTAATTCACAAATAATTATATATTTACTAAACAATGTATCTAATCCCACATTGTTTTTTTCAAACAACTGCCCTTTTAAATTATTTTTTACAACAACATTTTCAAATAAAGCACTTCCAAGAGATGAATTATAAATGTCTATGTTATATAATGTGCTATTAGTGAAAACCGCATTAATTAAATTGGTTGACATAAATAAACAACTGCTTAAATTAGAATTATACAACATAGAATTATTTAAATTTGATTGAATAAATGAAGAGTTTTCTAAATTAGAATTATTAATGTTAATATAAGACAGATTTGAACTATCTAATTTAGCACCTTTCAAATTTACTTCATTAATACAAACCCCATTCAAATTTGATGAAATTAAGTTTGCTTCAACCAAAGACACCCTATCTAAATTAGCCCTGCTAATATTCGCACCATTCAAATTTGCAGAATCCAAATTAATGCGCACCATATTAGTGCAACTCAAATTTGCATATCTTAAATCAATTCCATCTAAATTCAAAAACTGCAAATTATTATTACTTAAATCAACTCCGTAAAAGACCATATTCTTTTTAATCTTTTTAAAAGAAAATGAATCAATTTTTGTTTTTACCAATGCCAATAATAATTTCTTTCTAACATTACTACCAATATTATACTCATCTCTTTCCAATTTATAATCACTATAAATTTTAGACCCTGAACTAAGTAAAACAATTCGATTTAACATTTCTCCATACTTAGATTTGTTGACACTATAGATTTTACTTGAATCTAGGTTCTCAACTAATTCAATTAGAACTTTACACTTTTCGATTTGAATGTTCATATTTGAACTTAACCTTAAATCATGCAATTTCTCATTTTTGATGGCAAATAGGGTTGTTAAATAGTAGTAATTTATATTAGAACAATACCACCCCAAAATTATAGTAAATAAAAATAACAATAGAATAAAATTCAATTCCAAATAAGTATGCTTTATTGTTAATATCCTTGAAATTAAATTTTCCCTCACAAAATAAATAATATTAACTCCTTGACTTCGATATAATGTCAGCATAAGAATCAATATAATTACTGAGCAAAATATAAAACCAAAAATAATATTTATATTACTTACAAAATTTGGACCTTGAATATATCCAAAAAACCAAAATATAAAGAATGATATAAAATTAATTACTATATACCAATATTTTGAAGTCACAATGTAATATTCAATCAAAATAAAATGTTATACTAAATGTGCAAAGTTAATAACTATCGCGCAATACCTATATGCCCTAAACCGAATAAAATATTAAAATTGCTTGAAATCAATCATATTCTATTATACAAAGCCAAAAGCTCATCTTTCCTAGATTCAGATACTTGCAAATTAGATTTATCAATTAAAGTAACATAAAATGAAGTATTTTTGTGGAATTTAATAATATAGTCAATATTTACTATTGCAGATCGACTTATTCTAAAAAACCTACTAGAGTCTAAATAATCTTCAAATAATTTTAAAGTTTTGGCAATTGTTACAATCCCTCGAGATCTCATATGTATTCGTGTATAATTTACATCTGCCTCGAGCCACAAAACCTCATCATAATCAATCATATCAAAACCTGATTGATGATTTACAGCAAACCTTTTATCATCCTTAATTTTCATATTACTTATCAGAGCTTGATAATTAATCTCAATCGAATTTAAATAAAATAATCGTTCAAATTTAGATACAGCATTTATAAGATCTAGATAGTCAATTGGTTTTAAGATATAATCAATTGCAGAAAATTTAAAAGCTTTAATTGCATGATTATTATATGCCGTCGTAAAAATTACATAAAATTTAGGCGAAGGAAAATATTCAAATAAACTAAAACCACTTTCATTTGGTAATTCTATGTCTAAAAATATTAAGTCAACTTTATTCCTTTTTATATAATATGAAGCCTCCTTGACAGAATTAAAGACCCCACACAATTTTAAATTCTTACAATGAAGCGCTATCATCCTGGATAATAACGTATGACTTTCGAATTCATCTTCTATAATTATTGTTAAAATAGCATCAACTCTCATAATGTTACTAATTCATTTTTATCGACCATTTGCAATACTATAGTAGTTCTTGTACCGCTTGACTTTCCTACTAAATCTCTAATATCTTCAATATCAATTGACAAAAGACCCATAGCTTTATCAATTATTCTTATTCTTTCAGCTGCAGAAGCGATACCTGTAGAAACATGGTTCTTTCTCTTCCATTCATTGATTTTTCTTGATTCTAATCTACCAATACCATTATCTTCCACTATACATACAATACATTCATCAACATACTTGAATTCTATCGAAACAAATCCTTTTGCTTTGGTATGCATTAAACCATGTCTAAATGAATTCTCTAGAATTGGTTGAATCAAAAGAGGAGGAATTTTAATATATTCTTCGTTTAAATCCAAGATAGGGTCTACTATAAATTTAACTTCAAAATCTGCCCCAAAACGTAATTCTTCCAATCTAATATAACTCCATAGTAATTCAAACTCCTGTTCCAAACTGATTGACTTCACTTTTGATTGTTCAAAAATAATTCTCATCAATTTTCCTAATTCAGACATATATTTCATTGCTTTTTCTTCATCTTTAAATCCAAGAAATCCCTGTATTGCATTTAATGCATTAAATATAAAATGAGGATTCATCTGATTTTGTAAAGATTCTAATTTTAGCTGATTAATTTGATCAACAATTTTAGCCTTCCTTTTATACTTTAATCTAATTAATATTACCACAAGGACAATTCCAACAACCAATAAAATAATAGCTAATGAAAGCAAATATGCATTTAACCAAATTGCCTCCCACCACGGGCGCAATATTTCAAAATTTAAACTAATTAAATTTTCAGATTCTATTCCATCCTCATTAACTGCTTTCAATTCTAAATTATATTTATCACTATTTAATGCCACAAACTCTATAAAATTATTTTTAGTGTTCATCCATTTACTATCATTTCCAATTAACCTATACCAAATTCCCAATTTTTCAGAAGATAATAAACTTCTAGTCCCAAAACTTACACGAACATGATTTTGATAATATTTCAAAGGACCATCTACCTTTATTTCACCATCACTACTATAAGAAACCAGGCTATTTACATAAATTAGTGGCTTTTCAATATTTGGTTGCAAATTTACTTTACTAACCAGAACTAAACCCTTTGCAGTTCCAATATAAACACTCTCCTTATAATTAATCAAATCTTGTATTTCATTTGCTGGGATACAATCTAATCTATCAAATGTGAAATTTGCATTTCTACAATTAGTCTGAATAAAACAACCATTATCAGTTCCAATAATTACACTTTCCTTATTAATACTGGTAACACTAGTTACACTATTACTAGGCAGACCGCTTTCAATGTTTAAATGACAAACTAATCTGCCAAATTGAAATATATAAATTCCTTCATTATCAGTGCAAACCCATAATTTGTTTCTATCAAATACAAAAAGTCTATTAATTACACTATTTATAAGCTTCTCCTTATAAACCTCATTGTTAAAAAGTTTATAAATACCCAAACTAGTTGCAATAAATAAAGTGTCACTTAATTCAACAGCATCAACACATCTAATTCCATTTAATATTTTTTAAATGGAGCATTATAAATATTTTTACCAATCTTATCTAATTTATAAATAATTATTCCATTTCTAGTCAATATTATTAACTCCAACTTCGAATTAATATACAAATTTTTTACACCTATTAATTCACTATTTTTAATTGGCTTACTCTTCTTTGTTTTTACATTCAATATTACAACTTTGTTATCATATGCAATAATCAATTCGTTACTATTTATTTTTAATATTTTTCTAACTTTTCCAGCATTTTGATCAGAATAATTTGACCATTGATTTGTTAAATTGTTTAGCACTGAAATACTTCCAGACTCATGCCCACACAATAAGTTATTTCCATCTAAAAACAAATTAACTACAGCATCTGAATTAATGCCTGAATTACTTGGGGTATAGATAATTGCATTTGATATTAAAAATAATCCTGAATTAGAAGTACTTATCCATTTTCTGTTGTATTTATCTATAAAAATTGTATTAATATCAAAATTAGACAAACTAAAACTACTCAATTTACTTGTCAATAAATTAAATATAAAAGTGCTATCTCTTGTTTTAATAAATATATTATATTTATCAATAATCGAAATATAAATAATTAATGCAGGAACAAATTTGCGCAATTCAAGTAATTTAACAGGAATTCCTTTTGAATTATAAATTGCAGCAATAAAGGAAGTTAAAATAACAAAAGAATCAGAAGAAATTTCTCTTATTTCATTTATACCTATAGCATAATTATAGGTTTTCTTCAAATCATACTCATGCTTTGAGAATAACTTCTCAGCATTAAAATCAAATAATTCAATTTCTTTTTCTGGATAATACTTAACACCAATTAATTTAGACCTGAAATAACCTAAATAAATATAACTACTATCATACTTTTCATAACTTAATGGGGTAGATCTTGAATATCTAAAAGATAAAATATGGTTTCTCTTGTACCATGAAATATAGATATTACTGGCAGTAGTAAAAAATGAATGAATTATACAATCATCTCCTGGTCTCGTGACATTTGCCCTCCTCACCGTATCATCCTGAACATAAAACACCTCTCCTGCTAAATTATAAAACCAGGGGGTTCCGGTTTCATCCATAAATATATATGGGAAATCCTGACCTTTCATGTCGGGTATAAAGTACTTTTTGAATTCCTTTCCATCAAACCGACAGATTCCTTTGGTCGTGGCGATCCATAGAAATCCATCTTTGTCTTGTTTGATCCCATAAACTGTCATACTGGGCAATCCGTCATCGTCCGTAAATTGACGATATGCCGGCGATTGGGCTTTTAGTAACTGGCATGAAAACAAACACAGCATTAAAAGAAGTCCGGAATAAATGATAGTCTTATACGACATGGGGCCTTTTAGCTTTCACACTAACAAATATAAATGGGATTCCTTTAAATTCCTATTGCGGATCACCGCTGTTTGCTAAATAAATTTATCTCATAGCATCTTTTAAAATTCAATTTCTATCTTAATAATCAAACCGCTGTATTCAATCATTCAAATAGCATATTCAATCAAAATCAGAAATTTCAAAAGGTTTATATTTTTTTTTTGAGATCAAATAATCCAAAGGCCTTATTAAATAAATTAATAACTGTATTTAATAAATTCAACTGAATTTATTTGCTTCCTTCATTAAATAGTAATTGTTTTGAACTATGTTTTATTTATAATCCTATCGCGATCTGGTCTTCAAATACAGATCCAACACTATCAGAACACCAAATGCCGGTCATTCGTGCCGGCATTTTTTATTGCATCGGATTAGAAACTGATTTATTTGCGTATTGCAAAATCAGGGAATTCGTTATACGGAAGCTCCTCTTCTTCGATCGACTCAACCTTTGCATTTACAGGACCTTTCCAACACCAGATTTTAAATTTCCTGATATCTTCTTCATTGCCATAAACTGAAATGCAGACTGATCCATCCCGATCATTGTTGACATGGCCCCTTAAGCCCAGGCGATCCGCCTCTTGCTTTGCAGATGCCCGGTACCAGACTCCCTGTACTTTTCCCCGAATCTTCCAATAGCAGCCTTTCTGATTCATGAATTCATTGTACCTTTAAAACTCCAAATTTAGTAAACGGTATGCATTATTTTCATCTTGGCGCGATTCCACCAAAACGCCATACACAGTTTCGGAAATCCAATGGCGAACTCTATCACGAACAACTGTTTTCAACAGAGGGATTTTCAGATTTATATTCTATCTTATATCATTGCAATGCGCCCACTCAAATTGTGCAGGTAGAAGAACCCTATTCAGTAAAAGCTAAAACCATTCATGACAAACAACTTAAACATCGTTGTTTGAAAGGTTTTCAAATTGATCCGGAACCAGATTATCTGAAAAGCCGAAAACCCATTCTGGTAAATAATGATTGTCAAATTATTCTTTCTGCTGCTCAGGAAAGCAGCACTGCGTATTTTTTAAAAATGCAGATGCGGATGAAGTCATTTTTATCCACGAAGGAACGGGCATCCTCAAAACCATGTATGGCCAAATTCCCTTTGCCTATGGTGATTATCTAGTAATTCCAAGAGGAACCATCTACCAAATGCATTTTGATACGCCTGTAAATCGTTTACTAATCATTGAATCTGCCGGACCCATTAGCTTTCCAAACCGATATAGAAATAGTTTTGGTCAATTGATGGAACATGCGCCCTTTTGTGAGCGTGATATTCGCAAACCGTCTATGTTGGAAACCCACGATGAAAAAGGTGATTTCCTCCTTTATATAAAAAAACAGGACAACATCTATCCCTATCATTATCTGAATCATCCTTTTGATGTTGTTGGTTGGGATGGATTTGTTTACCCTTTTGCTTTTTCAATTCACGATTTCGAACCAATTACCGGAAGAGTCCATCAACCGCCTCCTGTACATCAAACCTTTGATGGCCGTAATTTTGTAATTTGTTCTTTTGTACCCCGCTTATTTGATTACCATCCGCTTGCCATTCCGGCACCCTACAATCATAGCAATATCGACAGCGACGAAGTCCTCTATTATGTAGATGGCGATTTTATGAGTAGAAAACATGTCGAACGGGGTATGCTTACCTTGCATCCGGGAGGGATCCCTCACGGTCCGCATCCAGGTACCGTTGAGAAGAGTATCGGTGCAAAGGAAACCCGCGAACTGGCAGTTATGATTGATACTTTTAAACCCCTGTTGATGACTGAACATGCGGTTCGTATAGAAGATGGCTCTTATTATAAATCCTGGCTGGATTCAGGATCGTCTAATGCCGGTATGCAACTTAATAACATCACTTCTTAAGCAAAGGATTTTAGTAATTATGTATATCAAATTGCGTGCTCTTTAATAATTTTGTTTCTTCAATTATGCAAAATATTACATAAAAAATTAATAAATTCATCCTGTTCATATAATTCCTTTATGTTCATATCAATTCATAACATTCAATAAAAATAATCGACCATGCAAACACTAACAGAAATAAAATCTCAAACTCAAACGGATGCCTTTCCAATATTGGGAACTGATTTTATTGAATTTTATGTCGGAAATGCCAAACAGGCTGCTCATTATTATCAAACTGCTTTTGGTTTTGAATTGATCGCTTATAAAGGTCCAGAAACCGGTAATCGGGATTTTTGTTCCTATGTTTTAAAACAAAATAAAATCCGGTTTGTACTGACTTCCTCTTTACTTCCGGATCATGAAATCAATAAACATTTTCAACTTCATGGAGATGGCGTAAAAGTTTTAGCCTTATGGGTTGAAGATGCTCGCAGTTCCTACGAAACCGCTCTATCCAGAGGAGCTGAATCTGCTTTTGAACCCATTAAATTGCAAGATGAACATGGTGAAGTAATTCTGGCAGGAATTAAAACCTATGGTGAAACCATTCACACGCTCGTAGAACGGAAAAATTATAATGGGATCTTTCTACCCGGTTATGTTAAAAAAGAAAGCCTGCTTAAAACACACTCCACTGGTTTGAATTATGTCGATCATTGCGTTGGCAATGTAGAACTGGGACAAATGAATCGTTGGGTTAAATTCTATCAGGATGTATTGGGTTTTAAATTACTCATCACATTTGACGATAAAGATATTTCTACAGAATTCACAGCTTTGATGAGTAAAGTAGTATCTAATGGAAACGGTTATATTAAATTTCCAATAAACGAACCTGCAGCAGGGCGAAAAAAATCTCAAATCGAAGAATACATTGATTTTTATCGCGGCGCAGGCGTACAGCATATTGCCATCGAAACCGATAACATTCTTCAAACCGTTGACCAACTTCGAAAAAACGGTGTGGATTTTCTATATGTTCCCGATAATTATTATGAAACCGTTATGGATCGCGTTGGCCATATTGACGAAAATATAGATGAAGTCAAACGTCTGAATATTTTAGTTGACCGGGATGAAGATGGTTATCTGCTACAAATATTTACCAAACCAATTCAAGACAGACCGACCGTATTTTTTGAAATCATCCAACGTCGTGGTGCAAAATCCTTTGGCAAAGGAAACTTTAAAGCTTTATTTGAAGCCATTGAACGGGAACAGGAATTAAGAGGAAATTTATAAGGGGTTTAGTCTGTAGAGAGGAAGTCTTAAGGGAAATGGTACAATGCTGCAATGATGCAATGTTGCAATGTTGCAATTTTATGAACTTGGGTATTTAGATTGACTGATTCCTTAGTATTAATTGCAGACTCCTGTTTTTGGCTGAATGAGTCTTTAGAAAAGAAGTCTGAAGGTATTTGAATTGTATAGTTTTTCCTTCCCTTCAGACTAAAAACTAAATAGAACTTTTCATCTTATTAGCATGACAGCTAAATAGCTCACGCCCCCCCTAAAAAAAAAGCCCTTGGATTGCTCCAAAGGCTTTAATTAAAAATATAATAGAATGAGATTAATCTAGTCTTTCGAAAGCCTCATTGACTTCTGGAATTGAACTTGGAATTCTTACCGGAGTTGGAGTTTCCAATCCTTTAATGCGTACGGCTTTATAATCTTCATAGCCCTTACGCACAGCTTTTGCTTCCCAATCAAAACTGTAATTTCCTTTACCCTGGCGCAATTCTTTTACTCTAATTCCTTTAGCTGACTTTTCTATCACTGCTATACCTTCAGAAGATGCTGAACCTGGGGTTAAGTTTATTGTCATCGTAGAAGGATTGATAACCAATTCAAAATGTTCTGAAAATGGTATGAATGCTTCTCCGTTTACCAACTGAGCGGTACCTCTTTCATAAGCAGCAGCTTCAGGTCCTTCAATGGATGCATACCAGATTTCTTTTGTTGGATCTTTTGGATGATCCATCCAGAAATTCTTAACATTTGCAGCAATAACTGATTGCGTTCCGTTTACATAAATACCACCAATTAATTGACTGGAATTATTAGGATTAAATACACCTACATAAGGTACAACTGTATTGTTTACATTGGCTGCTGTGATTACACCTCCTGGTCTTCCACCTACTGCATTGTAGATTTGGCCAACACCGTCAAATGCGCTGTTGACGACACCCAATATTCTAACAGCAGTGGCACCATTGTATCCTTGATTTAATAAAACAAATTCATTGGTTACACTATTTTTCGAACTACCATTTAATGTATTCGTAATTCTTCCTACTTGAAATGTGTCTTTATCAAAACGCAGGTAATGCTGAGCAAAGGTTGTTGGATATTCTTTAACATAAGAACCATAAGCAATTTCTTTTCCCAATGCATTTGCTGGTTTGGTCCAGAATTCTTCGTACCAATCTGTTGGACCAGAAACGGTGCGGCGAACTGCATTGGGTCTAAAATTTACAACTAAAGACGCTTGGTTTAAAGGTGCACCACCCTTCGGATCAAAAACAATACTTTGACTTCCATCTACATAACTAAGCAAATTGCCATTTTTAGTCCAAAGACTGGCGCCCCCTGAAGGCAATGTCACGATCCCACCATTCTTGCTTAAAATAAGTTGATTGGTAGTTGTATCTAAAACCAGGGTCTGAATTTCATTGGCTGGATCTGAATCTGCATCATTTTTTAAACCGGTTAAATCCACTGCATTGCCTTGTGAAATAGACAACATATTGGTAGCCGGTGTGAAGGTTAAATTTTGCAATTCGTTTTGTGGATTAGAATCAGCGTCTCCTTGGACTGCTGATTGTGCTTTCATTGCATATGCTGCAACAGGAACTGCAAGAATTGGAGAAACTCCCATTGGAGCAAATTGAGCACCACCTGTAACATCCATATCAACTTTCAATTGAAAACCACCTGCTGCCCAATCAATGGTTGCACAAGAACCTGTTGGATTGGTTCCCTGGCATACATTGACACTAAATAATCCAATCGCAGAAGTAGTAACACTATGTACTTCAGAATATACGGGCGAATTCCCTGCATTCAAAATAGTCAAGCGCAAGGCAATTGCCTGATTGTTTAAACTTGCATTTTGTGCATTACGAGCCACACCCTGATATTTAAATGCAGGACCCTGGCTATAACCTATTCCTATAGCAAAAACACAAATCAGTACTGTAAAAATCTTGTTCATTTTGTAAAATTTTATAAATACATTATTTTAATTTCTCTAGAATAAATTGTTGGGTTTGAATTCCCTTTGCGGTTTCAAGGATGTACGATCCAGATGGAAGAAAATCAAGATCCAACGAATGCACGCCATTCTCAATTTTAAACTCAGTGATGCATTGGCCTTGGATTCCAACTAAGTGAATAAGCAGCTGATCTCCTGTCTTATTTTCAATAGTTAACTCAGAAACAAATGGATTGGGATAAACTTTTAAACCTTCAATTCCTGGATTTTGAGTAGAAACAATGGTAAGATTGGTTTGATGAAAACCTTGAGTTATTATATTTCCACCTGAAACTTTGGTTTCGGTAGCGATTTCACCTAAAGTCCATTCTATACTCACATTGTTCGCTTTCATAACAGCTCCTGCACTGCTTAAAACCGTAGGCGTAATCTTTTGAGCCTGACTTGCATTCATTACAAAAAGAGCTATGATAAATCCAATTCCATACTTCATAATCAAAATTTAAAAGATAAAAATACTAAAGACTCCGAATCAATTGACCAATTGATAGAATCTGAATTAAATAATTAATTAACTAATGTATATTTTGTTGAAATATAATATAATACAAATTTATAATATTATAATATATTCTTATGTAGGTCGGCCAACCGCCCATTTTTAATAATTGGGCAAGCCCATTAAAAATCGAAGATCCCTTTAGCGCTGATTCAATTTCAATCTATGCTAAGTTTTAATGGATAAATTAAATATCCAAACAGATTCACTTTATTAATCAATTAAATGAATCTTAAATAAAATCCCCGGGAAAGCTTTAATTGCTTTTAAGCGATGTGTTTACGGCAGATCATCAAGTGCTTTAAGCAACCGCAAACCAAAGTTGTGGGTCCATCAAAAACCTTCATCAGGCTTTTGCTTCGTTTATTACTATTTGATTATTTATTGCCTCAACTTCTTTATCAATATAATATAAACACATAGGTCCCTCACCTATCAACTGAATTTTATCCAATATTTTCATAACAACTGCTTCCTCTTCACGCTGTTCTGAAACATACCATTGCAGAAAATTTTGTGTGGAATGGTCATTGAGTTTTTGCGTTTCATTGATTAAATCATGAATTGATTGGGTAACCTCTTTCTCCTGCTTAAATGTTTGATTAAAAATTTCATAGATGCTTTTGTAATCTGCCTTTGGTTTTTTAATTGCGGGAATAACAGGTTGTCCATTCCGCTCAATCAAATAAGCCAGTATTTTCATCATATGCAAATGTTCTTCTTCCGCCTGCCGGTAAAAAAAACGTGAACACCCTTCCATACTTTTTTGATCACACCAAACTGCCATTGCTAAATAACTATAACTTGAAAAAGCTTCCTTCTCAAGTTGATTGTTTAATGCTAATTCCATTTTTTTATCCAACATAAATTCTCATTTTTACTACCAACAATTTTTTTTCTATAAGGTTATGAATATTTTGTCACAATTTGTTTACAAGCATCCTGGATTAATTTTCCTGCCTCTTTAAACCGATTGTCATAATATGGATCCGGAACCTCTTCTGTTTCTTTATTGCCAGAAAAATCCAGCAATAAATGAATCTTATTGGAAACATTCAAATCCTTGCTAAGTTTTTTAACATAGCTTAAATTTTCATGATCCATCGTAAGAATTAAATCAAACGTTTCCAAATCATGCTTCTGAATCTTTCGGCTGACCTGCTTTGAGATATCCAGGCCATGAGTTTTCATTTCCTGAATGGCCCTTGGATCAGGATGCTCGCCATCATGGTACCCGTTTGTCCCTGCTGAATCAACCGTCCAATCCAATTGATGCGCTTCTATCAGTCCCTGCATAAATCCATGAGCCATCGGCGATCTACAGATGTTTCCCAGACAAACCATCAAAATCTTCATTCCGAAAATTAACAAGAATTCCGGAAATGCTTTATTTCTTTGCATTTGATTTTGCCATGGTTCAAATTTCAGTTGTAATTATAAGTTTCAACGAATCGCTTCAAATCGGTCGTTGTCTGGATTCTGTAAAAGATCTGGCAGATGAAATCATTGTGGTTGATTCATTTAGTACCGATGATACCGTCCAAATCGCCCAATCCAAAGGTGCTCTGATTTTTCAAAATCCATTTGAAGGCCATATTCAACAAAAAAATTATGCACTGACCAAAGCACGATTTGATTATATATTATCTCTGGATGCAGATGAAGCCCTTGATGAAAATTTAAAGAATTCAATCCTGTTTGTAAAATCAAATTGGAACCGGGATGCATATTATTGCAATCGATTTAATAATTATTGCGGCTATTGGGTCAAATACTGCGGGTGGTATCCGGATCGGAAATTGCGTTTGTTTAATAAAACAAAGGGGCATTGGACCGGAACAAACCCACACGATCGGTATGATTTGTTTGAAGGCTTTAAAAATACTGAAGTACTAAATGGAAATATCCTTCATTTCAGTTATTCAAGCGTTTCGCAGCATATTAAACAAATGAAGTACTTTGCAAAAATTGCATCGAATGAAATGTATTCCAGGCATAAAAAACATGCTTGGTTTCACATGATCTTTAACCCAATCCTACACTTTATAAAATCCTACATTCTAAAACGTGGTTTCTTAGATGGATGGCGGGGTCTTCAGATTTGCAGCATTTCAAGCTATGGCACTTTTTTAAAATATTTCTTGTTGTTAAAAAGGAATCTCTCATCTAATGAATCCTGAAAACGATAGAACCTTATTTGCCCTAATCATGTTATAAACAAATGGCTTCTAAAAAAACAATTGTACTCGGCGCAAGTCCAAATCCAGAGCGTGCTTCCTATCAGGCAGTTCAGTTACTAAATTCAAAGCATCATGAAGTCATTGCTCTTGGGATCAAAGCAGGAACCATCGATGGGATAGACATTCAAACGGATAAGCCCACGTTCACAAACATTGATACCATCAGTTTGTACGTCGGTCCCGATAAACAATCCGAATGGTATCCATACCTTCTCAGCATCCATCCGCGAAGGATAATTTTTAATCCCGGAACAGAAAATCCGGAATTACTGCAACTGGCCCAAGCGCATGGGATTCAAACCGAAACCTCCTGTACCCTGGTCTTACTTTCTACCGGGCAATACTAAAACATTGGCTAAATTTACTTTCCTTTAGGCTTGTTCAAACATGGTTTTTTAAACTAAAATTATGAAATCAATTGCTTTCCTATGTACCTTACTGATTCCAGTAATCCTGCACACACAAAACATTAATAAATTATTTAAAAGCCTTCCACTTGCAGCAGCGAGTTGTGAGGATGCATTTAAAAGTGCCGAACTGGAATGGGAAACAGAAACATTAGACAATGATTCAATTTTTCATCGCGCGAAAGCCTGGGCACCGGGTGGTGAAATCAAATCATTTTCAGAAAGACTGGATGCAACATCGGCATTTATTGAACGAGCATCTGAAAATAATAGTTTTTCGCTATCCGCTCCATCAACAATAGATAAAACTGTTATGGGTCAACTTAGTGACTTAACTAAAACAAGGGAAGCTATCAGTTTGAAATGGCAGAATATGCGCGAATCTACCATCAATATAAATGCAGATTTTGTAGTGCCTAATGAATTGGATAATTCGTGTGAGCAAATTCAAAATTCCATGAATCAATTAAAACTGGCTTCTGAAAAAATCAACGCACAGCTGGAAAAATTTACTGCTAATTGTTCAACTGATTTGGAATCTTTCCAAACTCAATTCGACGAATTAAATAAGATTCGCCATCCAATGGTAAACAATCAGGCCCTGGATGAATTGTCTAATCTGGTTACCATCCTAAATGAATTGTCTGCGCTATTGAATTTTCACTACAAAAACATGGTTGAAAGTCGAATGGCCTGGAATAATGCACTTTGCAAATAAGCCATTGACTTGATGCCAATCTAAACTTCCTATTTGTTTTTATCAGGAAAGAACTGCTGCATCAACGCATTCCACTTTGCAGTATCTGCGCGCACTGTTTGCAAAGAAGGATCTTCCTGCAACCCTTTGTAATCGTTATACCCAAACTCAAGCGCCTTTTTCAAAAATTGGAATGCCAACACATCCTCGTTTTGTCCATAATAGAAACAAGCAATATTATAATTGAAAAAAGGATCTTTGGGTTCTAATTCCAAGGCTTGCTTAAAGGATTGTTCAGCCTGTGTCATTCTATTGGTCAAATAATAGACAATTCCAAAATTTCCATGAGCCATAGGATAGGATGCATCCAATGCAATGGCACGCTGGTATTGGGATTCAGCTTCTGAAAGATTCCCAGTGTTAAGGTAAATATTACCCAAATTTGAATGCGCATAAATAAATGTGGAATCAATTTCCAATGCCTTTTTATAATGAAATGTCGCCAGTTCAAATGACCCCTGGGTTTCATAATAAACTCCAGCTGAATAATGGGCAACCAAAGAATTTGAATCGATTTGATTTATTTTATCAAGATAGAATTTTGCCTTTGAATAATTTCTGATTTTATCAGAGTATAAGAATACCAAACCGGCGTAAGGCAATTGCCAGGAAGGCACAAGTGTAGTTGCTTTATCAGCATAATATTCTGCAGAATCCTGTTGTAATAAATTATAGCCATAGATAAAACTCATCTGCCAATAAACCTGTGGCATATTCTCCTGAAATTGCAATGCTGAACTTAAATAACTAAGTGCTTTATTCCCAATTTCCTTATCAAGATTTCGATTTGTCTTTGCTACAAAAAAACCTTCAAAAAATAATTTCCGCGCTTGCAATACCGGATACATGTAATGCATTTTACCTAACAGATTTGCCGCACGGTCCAGGTATTCAGGATACTTCTGAAATTTTTTCAAAGCATCCAGTTTGGATTGAGTTAATACACCCAAATCAGAGTTGAGAAAGCGATTAAGAACTTGTTGTGCATCATCCTGCAGAACCGCAGCGTAATTAAAACGCATGGAATTATGCAATTTTTGAATGCTGGTATCTGCTTCCAATTTTAAATAATAATAATCTGCACAGTCATTTGCAGGACTTAAAAATAATTTTTGCTCAAGTCTTGCTTTAAATCGTTTGTAAAATTCCTGAATCTCCGGACTGGCTTTTGCCAGAACTTCAGTTTCCAAGCCCTTGTTTTCTGCAGGTGCAAATGCAACCATTGCCCCATCTTTCTCTTTTTTTAATTGTGCCAGACTTTCCTTATTGACTGTATTGATTACAGCCAATTTATCTCCAAGTAATAAAGGAATTTGACTATTTGGCTTCACATCATTACTGACATTGTCTTCAAGGTACCGGTCCAATTCGCCCAACGCTACTTTTCCATCTGAATTGCGATCTGCCAATCCGACGAGTCCGTCAATTAAATGGTAACTAAATACACCTCTGCCTCCTCCCCATTGCTCGCCTTCCAATGAATATTCATTAGACTGACAAGACATGATTTTAATTGCATTTGCAAATTGGCTGGCTAAATAAGCTGCAGTGGCCTGGGTTCCATTGATCGCGCTGCCAGATAATTTTCCGGAATGACACGCATCGGTGATTACTATGGTCTTTACTTTTTTTTCAATGGCCAGGGTATTGACAATATCTTCTAAAAAACCAAGTGCAAAAGCACCACCTGACATATATACTTTTGAAGGCGCATCCCAACACAATAAAAACCCGGGTTGTGAAATGGTTTTCCGTTCAACATCTCCATGCCCACTAAAATAAATAATCGCCTGGTCTCCTTCTTTGCATTCGGTCATCATCCAATCCAATGCTGCAACTATTTTGCCCTGAGTCGCTTCTTTGTTTGTAAGCAATTGAATTTGATCTTCATTAAGAGAATAACCGGCCTTACCTTTCAAAAAATCATAGAATAATTTTGCATCGCGTTCAGCAAAACGCAAATCAGGAATTCCAGCATCCTGGTAATCCGATATTCCAACTACTACTGCATAAAGTTTGCCTGTAAATCCGGATTTATTGGGTGCTGCCAAAGGTGAAACTCCTTTTTCCTGTGCATTTCCCATGAAACTAAAACCAATATATAAAAGCAATATCCCAAAAATTCTAAGCTTGTTGAGGCTATGCTTGTACAAATAAAAAACAGCCGCTTGCTTAGAATCTTTGGGATATACTGCAATTAGTTTTATAGAATTTAAACTGAAATATTGATGCTTCAAATATGATTTATTAGTATCTATTAAAAACTAAATAAGGTAGCACGTTTGCTGCAAGAGGATCTTCCGTAATACCCCAATGCAAAGTTGAATTCCATATTTAACTGCACAAATGCAGGATTCGTCTTCTTATACGAATCGTAGTGTTTTGCAGAAGAAGGATTTGGAAATGCATTGGGTGTAAAGTTTTTACCTTCATCGCTGATCATATCAGTAAATCCATATCCCAATCTGATTCCTAACATCGTGGTGAAATTTTCGTAATTCAGCAAATATCCACCCACACCAAAAATTCCGGAAATGTAATTTTTTGCATAATATTTTTTTACATCCGTCAATTGCGGATTGTAGTCATCTTGTTGTGTTACTTTATTTACAAATGAAAACTGTGGTCCCAATTCTACATACACCCCATTTTTTTGGTTGCGATACAAAACAGCAAGGTCATAGGTTTTCCATTTTATAGTATGGTAATATGTTTTAGCATCTCTCAAAAAATCAAATTTTTGTTTGCTGTTTGAAAGCATAAAATCAACAGTGATTCCATTGTATAATCCAATGTAGAGACCTAACTTAGCACCGATTCCAGCACCTGTTGTAAGATGGTGTTCGTAGAGTTTATCATCAAATAAATTGGAATTGACCATACCGGTAAGTCCGTATCCAACTTTTACTCCGGCATCCATCCATGCATACACTTTTTGTGCCTTGAGATTTGTCAATATCATTAAAAAAATAATACTTAAGAAAATGTTTTTCATGTTAATTTAAATTTAATATTTATTGAGATTTTTATTTTATTCTTGTGGTATAGCTTTTATATGTGCTTTAATTTTAATTCCCTGAATCGTTATGGCTTCTTCAGTTTCAATGCCTTTGATATCATACATTTGTCCACTGGGAGAAATGGCTTTAATTCCATAGAATGATCCATCTGCAGCGATGGCTTTAATATTCAATATATGGCCTTCCTGACTGGTTGCTTTTACATCCAATATTTTCTTATCATCTGTGATCGCTTTGATATTGTATAAGGTTCCAATTTCACCAATTGCTTTTACCGGCCCATATGAATTTGAACCATCCAAAACTTTTATTGGTAAAATTTTATTACTTACAAAAGCTTTTACATTTAATAAATGTAAATTTCCATTCTCAACCAATGCCTTAACAGGATAAATTCCTCCTTTGTCGTCAATAGCTTTTACATCGATGAATTGACCATTGGGATCTACCGCTTTAACATTCCATACAAAATCTGAATTTTGGGAATAAGCCTGAGGCAAAGCCTTTACATGAGCCCAAATTTCTACCCCATTCAATTTTGTTTCAATTTCATTTTCGTTAAATTTAACCCCTTTAACATCATGCAATTTACCTTCCGGGCTAATGGCTTTTATACCATAAAATTCACCTGCTGGACTGATGGCTTTAATATGTATAATATTTCCAGATTGACTTACTCCTTTAACATCCCATTTCACTTTATCTGGTGTAAGCGCTTTTATATCATAAATCATCCCGATTTCATCAATGGCTTTTACAGGGGCAAATACATCAGAACTCAACAAAATTTTTACTGCCATCTGCTTGCCATTTTTTATAGCTTTAATATCCATGTATTGCGTATTGCCGTTTATTGAAATGGCTTTAACATCAAATACATTGTTGTTTTTGTCAAATGCTTTAACATCGATCAATTTGCCCTGAGGGTCAATTGCTTTAACATGCCAAATTGCCTGACCGCATAAAGTTTGCAGGCTTAAAAAAACCAGTGCTATTCCAATTACATTTTTCATCACGTTTTATTTAAGGTATTAAAACAATTGTCCTAACTATTTTTTAATCCGCGCCGGATCATTTCCTGATTCAATAATTTCAATTCCCGACTCATGTCGCCTGTGATACTGGTATTTTCTTCAGCACGGCGCACGAGATAAGGCACCACATCTTTAATCGGACCATAAGGTACATATTTTGCAACTGTGTATCCTTTGGCAGCCAAATTAAATGTGATGTTATCACTCATACCCAACAACTGACAAAAGTTTAAATGCGGATGGTCGTTTGGAATTCCAGCCTGAGCCATGAGTTCCGTTTGCAATAAACAGCTATTCCAATTGTGGGTTGAATTACACAAACTGATCTGTTCTGGAAATTGCACGCAAAAGCGCACCGCATCGTTGTATTGCGTATCCGTAGCCAGTTTATCTACCATAATTGGATCTTCAAGGCCTTTATCCTGGGCACGCTTTCGTTCCTTTTCCATATAAGCACCCCGAACAATTTTTGCCCCAAAGATGTAATTCCCCTGCCGGGCAGCTTCAAAACTTGATTTAAGATAGTCCAAGCGACCTTTACGATACAATTGGAAGGTATTGTAGATGATTGGTTTTTCTTTATTAAAAACCGGCATGTATTTATCCACTAATTGGTCGATTGGGTCCTGGATCCAGGATTCTTCTGCATCTATAAAAATACCAACTCCCAATTCGGCCGCTTTGTTACAAAGTATGACAAAACGCTCTTCCAATCGTTCCCAGGCCCGCTGATCAAAAGCAGACAAACTTTCTTTTGCATGTATTTTTTCTAAAACGGCGATTGGAATGTATCCGGTAAGTTTTGTACTGATGACCGGAATGTTTGGGTTGCTGAATGCAAATTCGAGTGCTTTTAAATTTACTTCCAGGGTATTCTGAAAATCTTCATCGTGTTCTCGACCTTCAACTCCATAATCCAAAATGGTCATGGTTTTTTTGTGATACAGCCGATCCACAACCCGCTGACATTCTAATAAATTGGTGCCACCGCAAAATTGATTAAAGATGGTTTCCCGAATGAGGGGATCCATTAAATGGAAAGGAACTTGCGCGGCCAGTTTTCCAAAAAACGAACCGATGCGTACCAAGCTTGGGTTATTCATTAATTTAAATAACCGGTACGTATTTTTAAGCTCTCTATCCGTTTTATGAGAAAAGGCTATTTCGGTATTTCCAAAATCCAAAAGCGTCTCGTCGGTTTCTTCCATATACTGTTTATTGGTTCCAGAATTGCCAGGATAAATCCGCTTGTAAATGTAACATTTCCAGACCGTTTTTGACCCGGGCGCCTTGGTTGGCTCCAAGCCTCAAAAATAGGGATTTTTCAGGATTATAAACCAAATCATATAAAAGGAAGGAAGAATCCAGTTTTTGGTATGGTATTTCGGGTTTTGAATCCAAGTACGGGTACATGCCCAGGGGTGTGGTATTGATGATCAGCTTCCAGCCTGGATCCCATTTTTGCTCTAATTCCGCATAATAAATCCCGTTTCCAGTAGATGATACGAGCTGAAAATCAATTTTAAGGCATTTTAAAGCATGTTGGACTGCTTTGGATGCCCCTCCGGTCCCACAGACGAGTGCCTTGGCAGCAAATCCCTGAGGCAAAAAATGGCCTAAACTGCTCAAAAAAGCTGAACTGTCGGTATTATGACCTATCCAGCTGCCCTCATGGTGTTTGATGCAATTAACAGCGCCGATGGTTTGGGCATCATGTGTCAATTGATCTAAAAAAGGAATTACCACAGATTTATAAGGAACCGTCACATTGAGTCCAGCCAGTTGCCTATTCCTTGCTAAAAATGATCTTAAATCCGAACTGGTATTTAATTCAAACAGGCTGTATTTATTTTCAATCAATCCTTCCAGTTTCCATTTATTTTCAAAATAGGATTTTGAAAAGGAATGTTGCAAGGAATTACCAAGGAGACCATAATGAGGCATAAATGGCAAGGTAAACTTAAATATCAAAGATCCAAAACTTCTGCAATGCTTAGACCCTAATTAAACAAGAATTGTACTTCACATAAATTTATTTTAATTTTAGCGAAAATACAATCATTAAAAAAAACAATTTACAATGTCCCCCTTCTTGCCTGCTCGGCTTCAATACTTTCAAACAAAGCTTGAAAATTTCCTTTTCCAAAAGATTTCGCTCCTTTGCGTTGAATGATTTCAAAAAATAAAGTGGGACGATCTTCAATGGGTTTGGTAAAAATCTGCAACAGATAGCCTTCTTCATCCCGATCTACCATGATGCCCAATTTTTTAAGGGATTCCAGATCTTCTTCAATAATTCCCACCCGGTCTTTAACAGTATCGTAATAACTACCAGGCACATACAGGAATTCAATTCCTCGTTTTTTCATTTCTGAAATAGTAAATACAATATCATCGGTTGCCACTGCAATGTGCTGACAACCTGGACCATAATAAAAATCCAAATACTCTTGTACCTGTGATTTCTTTTTACCAGGTGCCGGCTCGTTGATTGGAAATTTAATAAATCCATTGCCATTGGTCATGACTTTACTCATCAATGCAGTATATTCTGTTGAAATGTCTTTATCATCAAAGGTGATCATATTGTAGAATCCCATGACTTCCGCATAAAATTTACTCCATACATTCATTTCACCTAAACCTACATTACCAACCATGTGGTCTATGTATTTTAAACCGACGGGTGCAGGGCGATAATCTGTTTCCCATTTTTCATAGCCCGGTAAAAAAATCCCCTGATATCCTCCACGTTCAATAAAAAGATGCACCGTATCTCCGTAGGTATGAATGCCGCTCATGCGCACCGTACCCGATGCATCTTTGGATTCCATCGGATTTAAATACGGTTTTGCTCCTCGCTTTACCGTTTCTTCATAGGCTTTGTAAGCATCTTGTACCCACAGAGCAATCACTTTTACGCCATCACCATGTTCTCTGACATGTTGTGCAATTTCACTGTCGCGGATAAGCGGTGTTGTGAGCACTAATTTAATTTTTCCTTGTTGCAACACATAACTGCAGCGATCTTTTAATCCGGTTTCCAAGCCGGCATATGCCAATTCCTGAAAACCTAAAGCGGTTTTATAAAAGTGTGCTGCTTGTTTTGCATTCCCAACATATAATTCTACATAATCTGTTCCTAAAATCGGTAAAAAATCCTGCGCTTGCTTAAAGATTTTTTCCGTTTCAACATATTGATAATTTTTTACTGCAGTTAAATCTTTCATTTCAATTTTATTAATTTAAAAAAATTTAAATATTTCGAACAATTAAACGGGATGAACGAAACCTTTCTTAATTATTCCTGCGGGCACGCGGGATATCCGCTACGCTCCCAGAATTTTTAATTCTTAATTATTAATTATTAATTGTCTTTCATCCAACTTTGATAATATTCCGGAATTTCAATGCCTGCCGCTGCTTCCGTAATTTTTACCGGATTAAACGGATCAATCATCACTGCCAATTCGTTAGTCTCCTTTTTTCCAATACTCCGCTCAATTGCACCCGGATGGGGACCGTGAGGAATGCCTCCGGGATGCAAAGTGATCTGTCCTTTTTGAATGTTGTTACGACTCATAAAATCACCGTCAACATAATAGAGCAATTCGTCGCTGTCAATGTTGCTGTGATGATACGGTGCTGGGATGGCCTGTGGATGATAATCATACAGTCTTGGAACAAAAGAGCAGATCACAAAATTTCTCCCTTGAAAGGTTTGATGTATCGGTGGAGGCATGTGAATGCGACCGGTAATGGGTTCGAAATTGAATATTGAAAATGCATAGGGATAACAACATCCATCATAACCTACCACATCGAATGGATGATTTTCATAAACATAGGGATATATAAGTCCGCGCTTTTTTATATTGATTAGAAAATCACCTTTTTCATCGTGAGTAATTAAAGTTACCGGACCTCTTAAATCCCGTTCACAAAAAGGTGCGTGTTCTAAAAACTGACCGTATTGATTTCGATAACGTGAAGGAGTTTCAATCGGTCCATGAGATTCAACGATCAGCAATTTATTATGCGAATTAGTAAAATCCAGTTGGTACACCGTACCGCGAGGAATAATCAAATAATCACCATACTGAAACGGGATGTTTCCATACATGGTTTTTAATACGCCACTGCCTTCATGAATAAATATCATTTCATCAGAGTCCGCATTTTTATAAAAGTAATCCGTCATGCTGCTGCTGGGTGCGGCAATTCCGATGCTCATGTCATCATTCACAAATAAAACAATCCGACTCTTGATGTAATCGGATTGTGGCACCGCATTAAAAGTTAAATAACTCCTTGCTTGCAAATTATCTTCTATTGCAATTTTAGGGCGAACCGAATAAGGAGTGCCTCTTTGTTTAACTTGAGTTGGTGGATACAAATGATAAACCAATGAAGACATTCCACTAAATCCTTCCGTTCCAAATAACTCCTCATGAAAAAGAGCACCATTTGAATTTCTGAATACGATGTGCCGCTTGCTTGGAATCTGTCCAGCCTGACGATATAAAGGCATGCATTATAATTTGCCCAAAGTTTGGGATTCCAGCAAAAACAATCGATGTTTTCGATCATCTATTGGATTGATTTAAATCAATGGATTCTTGGACATGTAACTGAATAGGCTGTTTGGGTTGAAATTCTTTTAACACAAACACCACGAAGAAAATGCTTGCAATTGAAGAAATACCAACTGTTCTTCCCAACAACTCTTTTCTGCCAATTTGTCAGATTGTTTAATTTGTCGTAAATTTGCAGTCCAATTTTGAGAAATGCACAATTCCACCCGGGAACACGGACATGAAGTATTAGAAGAAGCCAGACAAGGAGAAGCCTTTGATTATCAAACAGATACAATCGAAGGAGGCCGCAAATTTTACTTGGAAAGTTATGGCTGCCAGATGAATTTTTCCGATTCGGAGATTGTGGCTTCCATTCTAGCGGAACAAGGTATGGCTCCTACAAAGGTTTTGGAAGAAGCCCATTTAATCTTTTTAAATACCTGTTCCATCCGGGAAAAAGCAGAAGAAACCGTCCGAAAACGCTTGAAAGAATTCAGAGGTTTAAAAAAGGCAAATCCGGAATTATTAATCGGCGTGTTAGGCTGCATGGCGGAACGTTTGAAAGATAAATTTCTGGTAGAAGAACAACTGGTTGATATCGTCGTCGGACCAGACGCTTACCGGGATTTACCCAATTTGATTCAAACTGTAGACGAAGGTTCCAAAGCAGTCAATGTATTTTTATCCAGAGAAGAAACCTATGCAGACATCGCTCCCATGCGATTGGATAGCAATGGAGTGACTGCTTTTATTTCCATCATGCGAGGCTGTGATAATATGTGTTCGTTTTGTGTGGTTCCTTTTACACGCGGACGAGAGCGCAGTCGAAATGCATTTACTATTGTTGCAGAAGCTCAAAATTTATTTGATCAAGGTTTCCGTGAAGTTACTTTGCTTGGACAAAATGTTGATTCTTATAAATGGGAAAATCCTGAGACAAATCAGATGGTCACTTTTGCGAATTTATTAGAATGGGTTGCACAAATTCATCCGGATTTAAGAATTCGTTTTTCTACCTCACACCCAAAAGATATTACTACTGAAGTGCTTCTTACAATAGCAAAATACGACAACATTTGTAAGTACATCCATCTTCCCTGTCAATCAGGAAATAGCCGCATTTTGAATTTGATGAATCGTACTTATGACCGGGAATGGTATATCAATAAAATAGATGAAATTTATCGGATTTTACCAGATTGTGCAATTTCTTCTGATATGATTGCAGGATTTTGTTCGGAAACCGATGAAGAACATCAGGATACTTTGAGTTTAATGAAATATGCAAAATACAGCATGTCCTATATGTTTTTTTATTCTGAGCGGCCTGGAACACTTGCTGCAAAAAAATTTAAAGACGATATACCAGAAAGCATTAAGAAAAAACGTTTGAATGAAATCATTCAATTGCAACATCAATTATCATTAACGCATAACGAGCAAGACATCAATAAGATTTTTAGCATTTTAGTAGAAGCCAAATCAAAAAAATCCGATGATCAATGGAAAGGGCGTAATTCACAAAACAAAGTCATCGTATTTACTCCATTGTCGGATGTAAAACCCGGCGATTATGTAAACGTAAAAGTAATTCGTGCAACCAGTGCAACATTGATTGGACAACATTTAATAAATTAATTTTGGAATCAGTACAAGCAATTAAACAACGATTTGGAATTTACGGCCGTTCAGAAACACTGAATCAGGCTTTGGATACCGCTATTCGGGTTGCAGGTACCGATTTAACGGTTTTGATTTCCGGTGAAAGTGGTTCCGGAAAAGAAATATTTTCAAAAATAATTCACAGCCTGAGTCCACGTAAACACAATCAGTTTATTGCCGTAAACTGTGGAGCAATTCCTGCTGGTACCATTAATAGCGAATTATTTGGTCACGAAAAAGGTTCGTTTACAGGGGCAACTGCAGATCGCAAAGGATATTTTGAAACAGTCGATGGCGGGACAATTTTTTTAGATGAAATTGCCGAAATGCCACACGATACGCAATCGTTTTTATTGAGAGTTTTGGAATCCGGTGAATTTATTCGGGTGGGATCATCAAAAACTTTAAAAACCAATGTACGGGTTGTTGCAGCTACCAATGTGAATTTATTGGATCGGGTTCGTGTAGGTAAATTCAGAGAAGATCTTTATTATCGTTTGAATACGGTACCAATTCGGGTTCCCAGTTTAAAAGAACGCCGGGAAGACATCCAAATTTTATTTAGAAAATTTGCTCAGGATTTTGCTGAAAAATACAGAACCACTCCCATTGAATTGGACGAACACAGTGCCAGCTTGATGGAAAATTATTCCTGGCCAGGTAATATTCGCGAACTTAGAAATGCAGTTGAACAATTATCCGTTTTATCTGATCAAAAAGTGATACATGCACATGATTTAGCTCGTATCATTCCCAACATCAACAATCGTAATTTGCCGATGTCAATTCCTGATGTAGAACAACAGGGTGGATTTCATGAGCGGGAAATATTGTACAAGCTGTTATTTGATATGAAACAAGATTTGAATCAATTGAAAAACATGTTCTTTCAATTGGTACACACCAACGATCTTGAAATGCCTGCTGCCATGGAAAATGCTGCATCCGCCTATCCACCGGGACAGAGTCTTTCCTATCCAAATCCGGTCAATACCAATTGGAATCCTGAACCCTTGAATAAACATGGACAGGATGCTCATGCAGGTCCAATTTTAATAAACGCGGACAAGAAGAATTTTGAAACCGTTGAAGTGATGGAAGAAACTTTATCTCTGGATGATATGGAAAAAGATATGATCAATAAGGCATTAAAAAAATTTAATGGAAAACGAAAAGATGCCTCAGAAGAATTGGGAATTTCAGAACGCACCCTTTACAGAAAAATTAAACAATACGGCTTAGACACATGAAATTTATAACGAGCTATCTATTGTTGTGTTTCTGTTTCTGCGGGTGTTACAGTTTTAAAGGCATCAGCATTCCTGCAGAAGTAAATACGTTTAAATTGGAACAGGTGATTGATCAAACTTATCAGGCTCCTGCAACTTATCCATTGGATTTTTATGAATCCTTGTTGTCAAAAATCAGAAAAGATTCCAGACTTACAGTAAATGACCGCGAACCTGATATCAAGTTTATCTGTAAAATAACACAATTTAATGTATCCAGTCAGGCTGCACAGGCAAATGCAAGTTCAGCAATCAATCGATTAAGTGTTACGGTTGAAGTTGAAATGATCAATGCAAAAGATGCTAAATTAAATTGGAAGACCGGATTTGCCAGATATCAGGATTTTGATGCGAATGCAAATTTTAGTACAATTCAACAACAGCTAACAAAAGAAATCAATAATTTATTGGTGGATGATATTTTTAATAAAGCTTTTACCAATTGGTAATTATGAAACGAATCAATGAACTGAATCCGGAGGATGCTAAAATCCTGTTACAATCTCAGCCTTTGTCATCCGCTTTGTGGTTGGCTTCGACTGACAAATCAGCGCAGGTTTCTTATAGACTTCCAGATCCTGCATTTGCAGATTCAAAAAACTGGTCGGATTATATGAAAAAGGAAAAAATAAGTTCATTAAAATCCAATGATTCGGTTGATTTCATCAAAGTTTCAGAAATACCGGCAATACAAAACATCCAATCCATTCCCATTGAAGCAGAGCCAAATCCCAAGGATTTAATTGAAACTAAAGCTCCGGAAACAGAATCCATTGCCGAATTCCCTCCAGCTAAAGCACAACAACCCAGCCAATCGGTCAAACGTACGCAACGCAAACCCATAGAAGAGATGCCTGAAGTCACACCCATTGAAGCCCCGATAACGGTGCATGACGAATCCGCTGACCCTGTTTCAAGCTTAAGCAGCAAGCGAATCTCAAAAAATTTGGACTTTTACCAGTGGTTGGAAGAATTACATTCCGGCCCTAAAACAGTCAAAAGGCAAAAAACAGCAACAGAATCCAAGTTGCCACTAAAAACCGAAACCAGCCCAGCTTCAGAAACCCGAAAAGTCATTGAATCCAGTCTGACTTTAAAAGAAGAGGTCATTTCTGAAACCCTGGCTAAACTGCTGGCCAGACAGGGCCATAAACTAGAAGCCATCGCGATGTATGAAAAATTGATGCTTAAATTTCCCGAAAAAGGCAGTACATTTGCGACCGCTATTGAAAAATTAAAAACCTAAGCACTATGCTGACTTTACTTACGATTTTGATTGCATTGGATTGTATTTTATTGATTGGAGTGATCCTGATCCAAAATCCTAAGGGAGGAGGCGTCGATTCAACCTTTGGTGGACAAAGTGCTAATCAAATGTTTGGAGCTGCCCGGTCAGCTGATTTTGTGGAAAAATTAACCTGGTGGCTTGCTGGTATCCTTATTGCGCTATGTGTTGTTGCAGCGGTAATGGCTTCAGCTGGAGGAAATATTGGCAATGGTCAACAGCAAGAGGAAACCCCAACCGAACAACCGGCACAACCACCGGCTGAGCAACCTGCCGGACCAGGTCAATAAGTTCTTATCGGGCTTAGGCCTATTTTATTATTCATTTCAAGCTCTTGAATTATTAGGCAGATTGCTTACTATATTTGTCAGTAATTAAATGCCTTTTTCAAGAAAATACCGTTTGCTAAATTGGATCGTAATTCTCTTATTGTCCGTCAACCTGCTTTCCTATTTATTAATCAAAGAAATTCACCAATCCTACATCCATTCTGTTTTAGGTAGCAGTAAAAAACACAAGGAGCTGATTACATTGTGTTTTAATTCAGAGACTATATCATCCATTCATTGGATTGAAAATCATGAATTTGTCTGGGAGCAAAACTGGTATGATGTGGTAGATAAAAAGACATATGAAGATGGCTCTGTATCCTTTTTAGTGTATAAGGATACAAAAGAAAAACACATCCTTTCAATCATTCTTGATGCAGACCCCTCAAAGAATTCAAATTCGAATACCGGCACCCTGCACTATGAAATCCACCTGTACCTACCTGCTGAATTTATTTCATCTATCTGGCAATGTGATGTTGCATCTCATGATTTAAAGCAGGAAACCTACAGTTCATTGACAAAATTTGTAATTAAACCCCCGCCCCGGGTTTAAAATATTTTTATTCATTTCGTTTAATTTCAATTGGAAATCAATTTCGTTTATCAGGGCAAATTGCTCGTTGATTCAACATTTAATTTTTGCAATCAATTGTTAAACTACATCGGCTTGACAAGCGGGATTGCAGCGTTCTATAACTAGAAGAACTCCATTGCAATTAACAGGTCCTGTTGTAATCAGCTATTAAAAATTTAAGGGTTAATAAATACCCATTCGAATTTTTAGTGATGAATTGTCAACTATTAAAAATATAACATGAAGTCATTTTATAAACTATTCATCTTCTTTTTTTCAATTACTGGCATTGTAGCAAATGCACAACACATTCAATTTTTGAATGCACAGAACATGCACCCAATCCCACAGGTTCATATTAAACTAGAACCCGGATTGCAAGAACTCACATCAGATCCAAGTGGTATTCTAAGTATATCCAATGATCTAGAATTTACAAGGATTCATTGCATGCACCCGGACTTTGAAAGTTTATTCCTTTCAAAAGAAGAACTTGCACAAAATGGGTTTGTCGTTTTACTAAAATCCAGAACAAATCTTTTGGACGAGGTTTTGGTGGCCGCAACCAGAACGGATCGAACCCGTTCGGATTTATCTGTGCAAACCTTGCAACTGAAACGTTCTGAAATAGATTTTCAGTTACCTTCTACTACAGCAGATCTTCTTGAATCAACCGGATCGATTATGGTTCAAAAAAGTCAGCAAGGCGGTGGCAGTCCGGTCATGCGGGGATTTGAAGCCAATAAAATATTATTGGTTATTGATGGCGTCCGTATGAACAATGCCATTTATCGGGGCGGACATCTTCAAAATATTATCACAGTGGATCCATTGCTTTTAGAAAAAGCAGAACTTGTTTTTGGACCTTCTTCAGTTATTTATGGAAGCGATGCTTTGGGCGGAGTCATTCATCTGATTACCCGAAATGCACAATTTAGAAATCAAACCAATTCGATGATTTCAGGAAATGCCCTGGTAAAATATGCAACAGCAAATCAAGAAAAAACGACCAGTCTCGGCTTGAATCTTACTTCTGGAAAATGGGCTTCCTATACTGGTTTTGGCTATTCTGATTTTGGTGATTTAAGACAAGGAGCCGTTCGGGATCCGTTTTATGGAAATTGGGGAAAACGCCTGTCGTATGCAGAACGAATTAATGGACGGGACAGTATGATAGTAAATGACAATCCAAGCATACAAAAACAAAGCGGCTATACACAGTATAATTTCCTTCAAAAAATTGCATGGAAACCAACTGAAACCACACAACATAAATTAAACATCCAATGGTCGAGTTCTTCAGATATTCCAAGATATGATCGTTTGACAGAAACGGACGGCAATGGAATTTTACGAAGTGCTGAATGGTATTATGGTCCGCAAGACAGACTATTAATTGCATATCAACTTAATAAATCGGGTAATTATAAATTCTTTGATGAGGTTCAACTAATCCCTGCATTTCAAAAAATTGAAGAAAGCCGTCATAATAGGAATTTTAACAGCAATAATTTAAATCATCGAATCGAACAAGTTACCATCGGAAGCATCAATTTGGATTTTACTAAAAACTGGAAACGTCAGATTTTTCAATACGGATTGGAAAGCAATTTCAATGACGTAAAATCTACCGCCAACAGACAGAACATCCAATCGGGTGTAATTACTGGTCTGGATACCCGGTATCCGGATGGGGGTTCTCAAACGAGTCATCATGGGCTTTATGTGTCTCATCAATGGAAACCCGTTGAACGGTTGATTGTACATTCCGGATTGCGATTTAATTATTACACACTTCAATCTGAATTTAAGGACAGCAGTTTTTTTCACCTGCCATTTAATACTGTTGAACAAAAACATACGGCCTTCAATGGTAGTTTTGGTATTGTTTACAAACCATGTAATAAATTTCAGCTACAGGCAAATCTATCCAGTGGATTTCGATCTCCCAATGTAGATGACCTGGTTAAAGTGTTTGAATCCAGTGCAGGTCGTTTAATTGTACCCAATCCGGATCTAACACCAGAACAAGTAGTAAGTCTCGATCTGGGAATCCGTAAAGAATTCATGAAAGGGAGCAGCTTTACTGTGAATGGATTTTATACCTGGTACCAGGATGTAATAACTGTACAAAGTGCACAATACAATGGTCAGGATAGCATCGATTATCTGGGTACGCTCAGTAAAGTTTTTACGCAAGCCAATGCCGGGAAAGCATTTATTTATGGAATGAATGGAGCTTTAAATTTAAAACTGAGCAATCAATGGAATTTTAGTTCGGTACTCAATTATTCTTTTGGGCGCATCAAAACCGACACAACAGATTATCCATTGGATCACATTTCACCACTCACGGGAAAAACTGCATTGACCTGGAAAAATCACAAATGGAGTGTTGAAGCTGCGGCGATGTACAATGGATGGAAACGACTTAAAAATTACAATAAGATCGGAGAGGATAATTTAATTTATGCTTCCAGTTATGGCAGTCCATCCTGGACCATCCTCCATATCAATGCTCAATACGCGCTTACTGAAAAATTGAATATTCAATTAGGATTGGAAAATATTTTGGATACGTATTACCGGGTTTTTTCCTCCGGAATCAGTGGAGCCGGAAGGAATCTGGTTGTAGCTTGCCGATATAAAATATAAGTGCCTATTATTATTCCTCCCCAAATCAATATTTAGGTTTTAAAAGGGATTGGAGCAAGCTAAATTAAAATCATTGAAACGGCCTGTAAGAATTTGCAGGCCGTTTTTTTTACTTGTTTTTAATAAAATGAGCCTATTTTTAATCTAAAATTAAAGCTTATGAAAATTTACATTGCAATGACCTGGGCTTCTATTGTCTGCTTATTTTTAACTGCCGCATTGCACAGCATTAGTTTGTTTGTAGCACCTCAGGGAACCAATGATATAGAAAAACAATTTGTTGAAACCATGACCCAGTATCAAATGGATATGGGCGCAGGTTTTCACCGGACCTTTGCTCAGATATTTACATCTCTGAGCGCTTGTTTTAGTTTGTTGTGTCTTTTTGGTTCAATCCTATTGTGGCATTTGTTAAAGCATCAAACGGCAAAGAATGTCATGACTGGAATTATAAATATCTTCCTACTAATCTTTGGAATCTTGGCAGTATTAATGTGGGTGTTTACTTTTTTGCCTCCTATCATTTGTACTAGTTTATCATTTATATTTTTAATAGGTACCCGTTGGAGTTTGGAAAAAATGAATACTGAATAAAACTTCCATTTTTGCAAATGCTAAATAGTTGCCATTACAATTGATAAGAGTGTCAGGGTGCTGGTTTTGAATTTTCATTTATTATTCAGATCTAAATTGTATATTTGGTAGTTCTATTTAACCAACATAAATATTGCAATATGAAATACTCTTCAATCATTCAACCAATTATTCGATTTTTTTCGAAATTAAATATTAACAATTTGAGGGGGGGGGGGGATATTATTCTGAATCACATAGACAAATTGCTTTATTTCCAATTATTATTTTCTTGACTCAAATGTTAACTCCTCCCATGATGGCTCAAAGTTCGGATACATTAGTCTGCGATAATGGTGGGTTTGAATCGGATTTTGTATATTATTCTGGTGCTACAACTGTATTTGATACCATAATAAATGGTTGTACTCCATATAATAATGGCAATTCAGTTATTTGGAATGTATCATCATTACCTGCTTTCCGAGGATTTAAAATTGTAACGAATGGTCTGGATAGTTTAGTAGGAATAAACCGTACCAAGTTTGGAAATAAAGCATTATTATTAAATGACCGATATAGCCAAACGGGAGATAATTGCCAACACACAAACGGTGGCGTATATAAGATAATTAAACGGTTTAAAGTAACGGAAGAAAATAGAGATTTTACCGTTTGGTTTGCAGTAGTCCTTGAAAATCCAACCTCTGGCCATTTTAATGAACAACCTTGGTTTAATATTAAATGTGACCGAGCTCCGGCAAGTGAATTATGTTTTGATGCTAATATTTTAAAAAAATGCGGTAATGTTTATAGCGATACAGTACACTATTGCACATTTGATACAATCAATGTTTTAGATTGGTCTTGTCACAGGATTAAAATTCCCAAAAATATAGTAGATAGTATTGCCACTCTTGAAATAATTGCAGGTGATTGTGGACAATCTATACATTTTGGCTATGCTTATATTGACGGCATTTGTGAAGATTGTACTTCAAACGCATTGGGTTCAGCTACTCTTTATGATCAGGATCTGGATGGTAGTGGATTGGGAATTGCTTATAATGGTTGTTTAGATACGATTACTTTTTGTAGAAGTTATACCCTTCCTACAATATGCGGAAACTGGAGAATTGATTCTATAAGAGCTCCTGGTTATACCCTATTTAATATTCATATTGACACCTCAAATCATACATTTTGTTTTGATATACCACTCTATGTTTTTACGGAAGAATGCAAAGATCTATATGCCGCTATTTATTTTAATTCTACATTCTCGCATCCACCTCCTGTGCTAAGCAATTCCATTGCAATTTGTCCCGGTGATTATGAAAAATATCAAGTTGATGTGTATACTGGTATTTGTCAAAATAATGCAACAGATGACTTATTATCTTACGATTATTACTATGTACAAGTTGATTTAACCAATTTACACGGTGATACCTTTACAGTCGAAAGACAATTGGATGATCCGTATCCAAATGAATCCGGGCACTCCGTTATTAAAACCGGTAACGGCGATGGTACGTATAATTTAGGGCCCTTTTTTATTCAGGAAGGAAGCTGGATGTTGACAATAAAATTTGAGGATTGCATAGACACATTTTACATAACACCCCCAGACTTTTGTTCTGCCTGTCTCAAATTTAGAAAAACAAGTGTTAGTAATATTACTTGCAATGATCATGGTACGTACAGTGTTGCAGATGATACTTGGACATTTGATTTATTTATTCCGGGAAATCCTTCCCTAAATTATAAAGTAAATGGTGCTCCTTATTCTTATAACTCAAATCACACAATTAATGTAGGAATAATTACTAAAGAATGCATACTTGTTCTACTTAAAGATGAAAATATAGTGAATCAAATTTGTGAATCAAAGCTTATCATTTGCCCACCTAAACCATGTTCAAATGAAACACAATGCGAGCTTGAAGTGTCTCTGAAAGAAATTTCATGCAATGAAGAAGGAGATGAATTTTACCTAGAACTTGACAGTGCCAATGTAGGATCCGGTTATTTATGCTATACTAGTTTTGCATTTAACGATCCAGGGAATACTAGCAATTTTAATTATTATCACGGTAATTTTGGTAATCCGTTAGGTCCTTTTAATAGCTCCATTTACATAATTCTTTCTATTTGTAGCACGTCTTCTTGCGACTGCGAATCAAGTTGCTTTAAGGTAATTTATTTTCCAAAACCTGATTGCGAAAACCTTGATTATCGAACTTTTCATACAAATTATAAAATTTTCAAGGATCCCGACTTAAATATATTACCAAACCCAACTTCCTTAACTGAATTCTCAATAATTTCATCTATGAAAGAAACGTATTTTGAATTATATAATTCTTCAATGATATTATTGAAGAAAACTAAATTCCATGGCACATCTTACAATGTTAACAATATTAATATTCCAGGAATTTACATAATAAAATATTTAGATACTAAAGGCTGCTTCAAATATATTAAGTTAATGAAATTATAAAATTTGTTTTAATTATTGGGTATTTTTTGAGTAAATAAAATAAATATATATTTTGATCACTAATTGTGTTCTAAGCAAATATATTAAGTTAGATTTCATTACTATCAACCTATCGATTACCTATTTATACATTTTTATAATTCTTCAATCAAGCAATCTTTACGCACAGCAATTAAATTGTAATTGGTTTGATAGTAGTTTATGTAGTATTTTCTTAAACAAACATATAAATCTATTACCAATTGAAAAAAAATTAGAGTCTGAAGTAGATGTACAACTTTTTTCATCCCCAATTTTAGTAGACCTAAATAATGATTGCATTCCTGAAATTCTAGTAGGAGGCAAAGATGCAAATGAAATTTATATAATAAATTCAACTTCGGGAAAGATTATATCTAAAATAAGCACATTCTTTTTTAATTCAGATTCTCCGACCCCATTTGCTGTCGCAGATGTAGATAATGATGGGATTCCTGAAATAGTTGTTGCTATTACATGGTATTTTTCTATTCCAATAAATTATAGAGGAAAATTAATTTGTTATAACTTGGATGGCACTATAAAATGGGTTTCTAATGAAAGATATGATTTAAATCAGGCATTTCAAGAATCGGGTTCTCCCGCATTTGCAGATTTCAATCAAGATGGTTTTACAGAAGTTTATATTCATAATTCTATTTTTAATGCACAATCTGGATTCAAATTAATAGATGGAGGTAATTTCGGAATTGGAAAACAATCAATCTTTGATGCGTATTCAACTACAATTACGATCGCTGCACAATTAGATGACGAAACTAATGACCTAGAATTAGCTGCAGGCTACACTATTTATAAAATAAGTATATCTAATCTCAATGGAATTTCTGGTAATAGTATCATAGCAAATAATATACAAATTAATAATGAATACCGTGATGGCTTTACTTCAATTGCAGATGTTGATCGTGATGGTGCTTTAGATGTTATCGTAACTAGTGCAGGCCTCAATGATGTTTTAATTTATTGTTATTCTTTGAAAAATGGTACTTTAATCAAATTAGCTAGCACTTCAATAACCGACCCAATTCATAGAATTGGTCCAGCAGTTATTGGTGATCTTACAGGAAATGGATTAGTTTCTATTGTATTTAATTGTCCAAATAAATTATACTGCTTTAAATATAATGGCACATTTATTTTACAAAAGGAATGGGAATTGAAAGTTGAAGATTTATCTGGATTTTCTTGTCTGACTCTCTTTGACTTAGATAATGACAATAAAAAAGAAATTATTTACCGAGATGAAGGATATCTACGAATAATAGCCAGTGATGGAAATGTACCAACTCAAATTGCTATAATATTTTGTCCTGCATCTTCAATACAAGAAGGACCTATTTTAGGTGACTTAGATAATTCAAAAAAATCAAAAATTTGTGTCACTTGCTACAATTTTGATAGTACATATTATAAACTTTTTATCTTCGGTCCGCCCGATTCTTTACCCGGCTGGGCTCCTGCCCGTGGCATCTGGAATCAATACAATTATCATGTTTTGAATATCAATGATGATCTGACCGTACCCCGTGTTCAAAAAAATAATGCTACCTATAAAAATGGTAAGTACAATAATTTTTATGTACAGGAGTCTTTAGTAGATTCCAATGGGTATTATAAAAGACCGGCTGCCAGTCTCTTTGGGATGATGGATTGCATTCAATATGATCCCATTACAGATCTTTATTCGGTTGACTTCAGTTTATTTAATAAAAAAAATGCATCTCATGCTGCGGACTCCGGTTTGTCTGTCGCCTTTTACAATGGCAATCCTGAATTGGGAGCTCCCTTATTGGGGATCTACCATACCAGCCAAACTTTGGTTGCCGGTGATAGTTTGATAAATCTGGTTTTCCAATTTTCTGCCAGCGGTTTAAAGCATCTGTTTATGGTGATTAATACACAACGCAATGCTTCCGGTAGTTTTAATGATGCTGATTTTATTCTGAACGAATGTGATTACACTGATAATTTTTTTAGTACCCTTGAGCTGCCTTCAATTATAAAAACAGATACTTTTATTTGTCAAAACAGTTCCTTCCGCTTTTTTGATTCTACCCTTACAGTGCCGGGATTACATTTTCATTCTTTTATCAATAGTAAAGGATGTGATAGTATCGTTCATATATTAAGTTTAAAGCTCCGCGATACATCTCAGACTCATATTCAGGTTTTTGCATGTGATTCTCTGATCTGGAATGGAATGCATTTAGATTCCAGCGGATTGTATTCACATGTACTTTCAAATCAATTTGGTTGTGACAGCAGCCTCATCCTGGATCTTCAACTTATGCATTCCAGTTTTTCCTCTTTAACTGCTACTGCTTGTGATTCCTTTTATTGGAATCAACAGTTTTATTTAAACAGCGGACAGTTTGTTGTTGCTACCACCAATTCGGTTGGCTGTGATAGCATGGCGGTTTTAAATCTGATCATTCATCAAGCGGATACCAGCTTCTCCACTCAAACGGCTTGTGATTCATTCTTTTGGAATGGAAGCTGGCTTTATAAAACCGGTATCTATTCATTTAATTCCATTAATCAATTTAATTGTGATAGTCTGGTTGTGCTCGATTTAAAAATTGATTCGGTCATTCATTCGTTTCAATCCATTCAATCCTGTGATTCATTGATCTGGAACAACACCCTTTACAAGGCTTCCGGTCAATATCTATTCAATACCCTGAGTACGCTTGGTTGTGACAGTATGGCTCATTTAGATTTACAACTCAATCATTCCAATCAATCCAATTTACGAGTTACTGCTTGTGATTCCTTTTTATGGAATGGTTTGTTTTATACTCAGGATGGTTTGTATTCTAAGCTAACACAAAATGCTGCAGGTTGCGACAGTCTGGCTTTCCTGGATCTTACAATCCATGCTGCCACGCGATCGTTGGATTCAATTACAAGTTGCAATTCTTACTTTTGGAATGACAGCAGCTATCATCAAAGCGGATTGTATACTTTTAAGTCTCATAATGCTTATGGATGTGACAGTTTGGCTATGTTACAATTAGTTGTTTTACCTTCTGATTCGAGCATCTTCACTAAAACTGTTTGTGATTCATTAATTTGGAATGGTGCCAACCTTCAAGCTTCAGGTGATTATACATTTACTACAAAAAATAAATTGGGTTGTGACAGTACAATTTTTCTCAAACTATCAGTCAACCATGCTTCCCGTTCAGACTTGAGTTTTTCCGTTTGTGATTCATTACTTTTTAATGGACAAATTTTACGTAATTCCGGTAATTATTTATTTAAACTTTTGAATGCTCAAGCTTGTGATTCCTTAGTATCAGTTCAACTCCATATCTTATCCGATTTTCATTCTGATACTGTAGAAGTTTGTGATTCATTGGTATGGCCGGTTAACGGTAATTTATATACTCAATCCGGTATATATCAACAACATTTCATCAATCAGCATGCCTGCGATTCTTCGTTTCGTTTAAATCTATTAATACATCCCTCTTTCATACATATTGATTCTGTCAAGACTTGCGATCCCTTTTTATGGTTGCCCAAGCAACAACAGCTTTCCAGTTCGGGGGATTATGTTGCTATGTTTCAATCTGTAGCTGGTTGTGATTCGATAATAAAACTTCATTTGGATATTCTACCAGACTATGAATTTACCGATTCGGTTTATACGCAGGAAGTTTTTACCTGGAAAGTCAATCAACAGCGTTATTCAGCTTCCGGAATATACAGACAGAATTTTCTATCCTCTTTAGGTTGTGATTCCATTCATTGGTTGGTCTTGACGATAAATAAAGATCTTCAAATTTATTACCCCAATGTGATCAATACGTCCAGTCAGCAAAATGATCATTTCAACCTGTTTATTTTTGGTCAACAAGCAATCATTGACGATTTGAGCATTTTTGATCGTTGGGGAAATTTAATTTGGCAAACTATCCAACTGGTTCCTAATGACACACAGCAAGGTTGGAATGGCAAATCCAATGAGCAATTTGTATTACCGGGTGTTTATGTCTGGAATGCTCGTATTAAACTTCAGGATGGATCGGTAATTCTTAAATCCGGTGATTTGACGGTGGTACGGTAATTTTTATAACAAACAAATTGTATTTAGTCTAAGTACAAAAAAAAAGTCCTGCACTTCAGCAGGACCTTTTCTGTTTTTCGTTTTGAAATAGATTTATCAGAAAGTACATTTTAAATTCTTAAAAAAGAGCCGGCTGCTTTCATCAACCGGCTGATAATCCCATGAACATATCCAAAATAGCTTCTATAATATAGAAAAGACGAATTTCAAATTACTGGGGGGTTCAAGATCAATTTGTTAATAGGAGCCTGACTTTTGGGAGCCAAACTCCCTATTAACAAATTTTAATCCCATGAACATATCCGATTTTTATACGGTCGCCGATACGTTTACCGGCATTCTGATTGTATTCTTTCCCTTTGTTAAACAATCACGATACAAGTATCCGATGATTTAAATGGCTGTACAAGTACAAAAAAATGCCGTTGTCATATAACAAATTTATATATATGTTCTATTTAAAATTCTAACTAATTGATTATTAATTATTTAAAAAATTAAGAGACAATTAATTGCGATAATAATTTTATAAAAAATTATAAAATGGCCTGATTTAAGGTCATTTTTAACTAAAAAAAAATGAAAATAATTTAAAACGGACTTAAAACATCCGGATTTTGAAGGTAGGAAGTGTCGGTTAGGGTATTTAAAAAAGCAATCAGACTTTGCTTTTGACGACGATTCAATCCCAGCTTCCTAATAAAACCATCCTTGTTTTCTGCAAAATGGCCTCCTGAATTGTAGTGCTCTATAACTTCTTCCAGGGTTTTAAAGCGACCGTCATGCATATAAGGTGCTGTCAAGGCGATGTTATAAAGTGTCGGAGCCTTGAATTTGCCATTATCATACCGAACTCCGGTGATCCCGCCTCTTCCTGTGTCCTTAAAATCATCCAGACTGGCGACAGTATCAATGCCATTGTTGAAATAATCATTTGCCATCATCAACGGAGCAGCGTGGCAATGAAAACACTCTGCATCCGGGATCAGGACATCCACATTAAAGTATAGATCATGTCCTTCTTGTTGATCCGCATCAAAAAACAACTCACCCCGTATTTGTTTTTGGTAAATTGAATTGCCACCGGTAAGAAGAATTCGCTCAAATTGGGCAATGGCTTTAGTTGCCAATTCCTTACTGATTTCTGATTTGGAGTTAATCCCAAATGCCTTACGAAACATGCCTGGATATGTTGGATGTCGTTTCAGTTTTTCAATTACGGATGGCCACATTTCATGCATTTCTACAGGATTTTCAACCGGTTGAGCTGCTTGATCTGCTAAAAACGCAGCGCGCCCATCCCAAAATAGTCCTTTATAGAAATAAGCCGTATTTAATATGGTCATACTGCTTCTGGTGCCAAGACTGCCTCCAACACCCGGGCTGACCGGAAGATTATCGGTAAATGATTTTCGTGGATCATGACAACTTGCACAAGCTATGGTGCTGTCTAATGAAAGGATTGGATCGTAAAACAAATGTCTTCCCAGCTGAACGCCTTCTTTGGTCAGTGGATCTTCCGTTGTGAAGGGCAGTTGGGGCATTCCCTGCGGTATAACATTAGAATAGGACTCTGGTACATAAGGGATCTGGCTGAGATCATCCATCCCTTTAACCGGATCCTCATTACAGGCACTGAACCAGTAAAAACCTGCCAATACAAGGCTAAATTTTACAAATCGGTTCACCTGATTTGAATTGCAGCTTTATATCGGTCAACAAATGCAGTCATAATGTCGCTGGAATTATGGATTTGAGGGTTGCTGGCTATATCCATGCCCGTTCCATTGATTTCAAATATTTTCTTAAAGTCTATGTCCATATAAAGGGTCGCGGTTTCTGAATTTTCAATGTAAAAATCTTTTACGCCCGAAATATTCCGCAGTGCAATATCAAAACCAGCGTGGTAACTAAAACTAAACGAATTTCCATTGTTCAGGATCCCTTCGGTTTTAGAAAAAATATAGGAATTCCAGCCTGCCCAATAATGGGTCCCTTCTCCAAGCGGTGAGGATGGACTGTAATCAACAGGTTTTGTTTTATTTTGAGCTGGATTTACACCAATATTAAAAGAAATGCCCTTGTAATTTCCTCCGGGTACTAAATAACTCAAAGTGAGTCCATCAATTGCATCTTGTAAAGTCAAATTATGAGCTAATATTGACACGTAATCCACGTCTTTAAAAATTACGGAACGGCTTTCCCCGATTGCAGTCAAGTCACTCAGAAAAAATTCTGCTTTGGTAAACTTAATAGAACCGTTTCCAAAATAATCGTATGAATTGCCAAGAAATAAGGGAATTCCACCATACGTTGCCTTTATTACAATTTGAAGGGTTCCATAACCACTTAAATCCTTCTCATCGCTACAAGACATAAAAGAAAGTAAAAACACTAAAAGCGAGCTTATTTTTTTCATACTATGTTGTTATATGCTTATAACGAACAAGAACGACAATTAGTTGATTAAAATAAGGCGAAATCTTTCAAAACAAGCATGATCTTTATCAGATCATTTTTGGTTATTTTCGGTTTTCTTTGATTCAATGTATTTTTTAATAATGGCTTTTACCTGAAACGAAAACTCCTTATCCAAAATCCAATAAAAATATTTTGATTCCTTTAGCCAAACTTGTTCAAATGTTTGACCAACAAATTTTCCAAAATTGAATACAATTTCACCCTGCTCGTTATAACGCAGGCGTTGTGTGGCATCCAATGTTTTTAAGTCATTGGTAAAATCGTGCAAGGCTTGTGTATCTGGTTTTACCGGAGCGGCAATAAATTCATTATCGTCTCCATGATAATCTTGTCCGGCATATCGCTCCAACTGGCCTTCCAGAACGCGAACTGTGGCTCTGATATCAATCAATGCATCGTGTGCATCAATTAATTCTTCATTGCAATAAAATTGGTACGCCGCTTTGAGAGTTCGAGGTTCCATTTTATAAAAAATTCGCTGAACATCTATTTGTCTGCGCTTATCTAAGTCAAGATCAAATCCATAGCGTGCAAATTCTTCGGCCAGAATTGGAATATCAAATCGATTTGAATTATATCCTGCCAAATCCGCATCGCCAATAAAATCATACAGCGATTGGGCCACATCCTTAAATGTTGGTTGGTTGGCTACTTGCTCCGGACCTATGCCATGAATAGCCAATGCTTCCGCTGCAATAGGAATTCCAGGATTTATAATCATAGATAATTCTTCAGGAGGTGCTCCACTTTTGAAGTACTTAATCATTGCAATTTGTAATATGCGGTCCCTTATAACATGCAATCCGGTTGTTTCTACATCAAAAAATATCAAATCTCTATTTAAGCTGAACATTCTATTGTTTTTCTTTATTAAAATAGCCCAATTTTTTAGCTTCCTTTTCAATGCCATGTAATTGGACAGGCCGCACTTTTTTACGCAATCTCATATTTAAAAATTCGACCAGCAACGAAAATGCAATTGCGAAATAAAGATATCCTTTAGGTATGGTACCAATTTCACTTTCGCCAACATGGAGATGGGCCAGATGAGAACCCTCTGCGATCAACATAAACCCGATCAAAATCAAAAATGAAAGACCCAGCATTTGGATGGTTGGATGCTCATTTACAAATTTACCAACCGGATTTGCAAAAGCTATCATTATCAAAATAGATGTAATTACAGCAATGATCATCAACCACAATGCCCCATGCAATCCATTGGTCATTCCAACAGCTGTTAATATTGAATCCAAACTAAAAATGAGATTAATCAAAGAAATTTGAATAACAGCATTTGTTAAACTCAATTTTTTAATTCCACTTCCTGCATGATCCATGTCATTATCAGATTCCAGTTTGTGGTGGATTTCTGTAACACTTTTATACATTAAAAAAATACCTCCAACGATTAATATTAAACTTTGGATTGAAAATCCTGCATGCAACCATGTTTGATTTATAATAAATAATGGTTCCTGCATTGCAGTTAAAAAACTTAATCCGAATAATAAGATAACCCTCAAAACCATAGCAGCCAAAAGACCAATCCGGGTCGCTTTCTTTTTATCTTCATCATTTAATCTGGCAGCAGTAATCGATATAAAAATAATATTATCAACACCTAAAACTATTTCTAAAAAAGTCAGGGTGAGAAAACTCATAATAATCTCGAAACTTCCAAAATCAGGTATTTCAAACATCGATCAAAATTTTAATTTTTATTGAATAATCCGATAACCGGTCAAAAATAGATCAAACCTCCGTCTTTCATACAAAAATAAGCCAGTTTATGTTGGGCTATCTCGTTCATCCAACAAACTTATTTGGAGAATACAGATATACCTTTAAATTTGCAAGCTGAAAATGGGTGTTTAGCTCAGTTGGTTCAGAGCGCCGCCTTGACAGGGCGGAGGTCGGCAGTTCGAGCCTGCCAACACCCACCAGCACTTACAATACCGGACCAGTATCTTTTCTTTTTGGTTTTAAATTTTTAGGAAATATTTAATGGATTTATCCTGTTCCTGCTCTACGATAAAAATATAAAAACCAGCCAACAAATTTTGGACATCCACAATCAACGAATTACGAATTGCAAGACCGTTTCCTTGAAGTACAACTTCTGATTGCGCATTTAATATTTTCCAGTTTACTGCTGATTCATCAAATGCATTGAGTTTTATCAAAAGTTGTGAAGTTACCGGGTTAGGGATCAGTTCAATGGGGCGAATTTTTTTAAAGACGTCACTGTTTTTTGTAACTAGAAATCGAATGGTGTCAGACAATACGCTGTGACATTGATTTGAATCAATAATTTCAACCTGATAAATTCCTTCTTTCTTAGCAATCCAGGTATTTATGATGCTACCACCCAACAGGTTTCCATCTAGAAACCATCTGTAACTTGTATATCCCGGTGTAGCCACCAAGGTATCATTACTCAAAGTTATAGAAGGCTTTTCAGGAATCGGGAATACCGTGATATTAACCGCTTGTGAAAAATAAGATTCACATCCTAAACTATCTAGGTAAGTAAATTGATAATTTCCTGGTTCATAAATCCAGAGCCTCTTTACATTTGATTTAGTTATTGAAATACCATCCCGATACCATTTATAAGAAACAGCTCCCACTGGATCGCAAGCAATTAATAGTGCAGAATCTCCTTTGCAAAAAGAGGTAATAAAAGGGGTGGTTATGCATGAAGTATCGGGAACTTTTAAGCTGGTTGTTACGATCACAATGCTATCACAGGTTTGTGTAGCAAAAACAATGGTATCAGAGCCTAAACCATTTACATCACAACTAAAATATTCAAGTTGAGTAATATTGGCAGGTGGATTTTTTATAGTAAATGAGGAATTTGCCAAACATCCATTATACAATACACTCAGTTGATAAGTTCCTGCATTGAGATTTTTTAATTCAGCAAGTGTATCTCCGGTTGACCATTTAAATTTTGTATTTAATGGATCCTGCACATCCGATTTTGCTTGCCCATTGGCTTCTCCAAAACAGATCGGATCCGTGGTGATTACATTTACTTTTAAATTGCAGGTGTCTGAAATTTTAAAAATACTGCTCGTATTTACGTCTGTAAAATACAAGTCACCTTTTGCATCTTCCCCAAAACTAGCTAATGCATTGTCTGTAAAATTATACACCAATTGATTTGAATACGAGGTATCCGAAGTTCTGTTGATGAGCCAAATTTTACCAACACAATAATCCGCATAGAAGTACTTTCCATAAAGGGATGGATAATCCGATCCTCTATATACATACCCGCCTGTAATCGATGCACAATTCACTCCGGGATCTCTTGCATATTGATGAATTGGAAATGTATAGGCGTTTTTTAGTAAACATCCTGTAGTGCTATTTTCTTTATTGCCTTCCCAACATTTCCAGCCATAATTTCTTCCAAACGGGGAACCATAGGCATCAAAATCTACTTCTTCCCAGGTTCCTTGTCCAACATCACCAATCCATAAATCCTGGGTGAGCTTATCAAAACTAAAACGCCAGGGGTTTCTCAATCCGATTGCCCAAATTTCTGGCAAATAGGCTGTATCATTTACAAATGGGTTTGATTTAGGAATTTTATACCGTGAAGCAGTATCTATGTCAATTCGCAGCATTTTCCCCAACAACGATTTTTTGTTTTGCGCATAATTCTGGGGATCTCCTGAATTGCCTCCATCGCCCATGCCAATATATAAAAAGCCATCTTTTCCAAATTTTAAACAACCACCATTGTGATTTACATAAGGTTGGTTAATTGTCAATATTACTTGTCCGGAATTTGGGTCAATCTTATTCTTATTGGTAGCCGAAACCTTATAACGCTCAATAACGGTTTGTGCAGGTGAGGATCTCGATATGTAATTCACATAAATAAATCCAGTAGAGTCATATTTTGGATGAAAGGCCAAACCCAATAATCCTTGTTCACCGCTAAATCTAACTTTTGTGGTGATATCTAAAAAAGGAGAATCAACCAACTTACTATTTTCAATGATTCGGATTTTACCTCCTTGTTCGATAACAAATAATCTGTCATCATTGCAATGCGCCATTCCCACGGGTGCAGTAACACCAGCTATGTATTTGCTAACGCGAATTCCGTTTTGAGCTTTTGTTATATTAATAATAATAAACAATGCAAAATAAATTGCAAAGAATTGTTTCATATGTGTTCTATTTTAATTTTGAATTACAAGTCGTTGGACTTCAGAGCTATTCTCTGAATTAAAAACTTTTACAAAATATACTCCCGCCGGCATGGATACGTCCAACTGAAGCAGATCCTGATTTTTCCGGGTTAACCATTCCGTCTTATAGAATAAGGAACCATCCAGAGAATATATATTTATAAATAAATTACCCAAACCACTTTCGTTTCTAACAATCAATTGTTGATTAACGCGCATTGGATTTGGAAATACAGTAACCAATTTCTTTTTAATTGTATATTGATCAACTGCTGTGAGTCGAGGAACATTAAATACAAAACTTGCTTTGCAATTTCTGGAATCTGTAACGACAACACTATAGGATCCCGTCCGCAAATTTGTTATGATTGAAGATCTTGATCCATTACTCCATAGATAATTATAAGGTGGAGAACCACCATTGATTACAATACTGATTGCACCGCTATTGGTTCCATCATCTTTAATTATGGTAGTATCTTTAACAATAATCTGAGGCCACCAGCTGAGATGAACTCTAACGACGCTATCGCATGAATTGCCAGCACCTCCATCAATAATTACATCATGAATTCCTGGTTGATCAAAAAATTGACCGTTTAAAGAAAATGTTTCTCCAAAACATACCGTATCAAATCTTACCGAGTAGGCTCTTGATTTCGAACCTACAAAAATACAATCTGTACCAAGGCATCCATTCGAACCGGTAACCGTTACGCAATACGTACCCCCGGTATCAATTGGTAAGATGCCGGTGCTATCATTTGTATTCCATTTATAAGCTAAAAATGTTTGAGATAATTGAATAAACTTTATGTCTCCAGTACAAACGGTATCCGGACCAATTAAAACAGGTGAAGGGGCTGTTGAATTGCTAACTGCTATACAAGTTGATCCGGTACAACCACTAATATCTGTCACCGTCAGGCAATAAGTTCCAGAACTGCTAATGGTTAGTATCTTACTGGTGTCTCCAGTTGACCAACTAAATTTTGCATACGGGCCACCATCCAGGCGAGTGGTTTGTCCTGAGCATACAAAATAAAATCCATCGATAACCGGCTTAAGAGTTTCAGTAAAACTAATTTTGATTTCATCCTTATTAATACAGTAACCGTTACTTACTTCTCTACTGATTACAAAAACTCCAAATGAATCTACGGATATTTTAGTTTGATCACTCAAAGGGTTTTCGAATGAAACCTTACCCGGTCCACTTACTTTTTTCCATACTCCGGTAGCATAATTTCCAAAACTGGAGATCGAACCCTCAAATCCACAAAAACTTAAATCCGGACCAGCAGAAACCAAAGGTCTTGCATGAAATTTCACCGGTTGGTAATTTGAAAAACTCAAACAGGGATGATTGTAATTAACATCGCGATTGGGCAAGGCCCGTCCTACCACCCGTGAAACGTAATATTGAATTTCAAATTTGAATTTGGCAGGATCAAATGGAAATAATCCATTGGTACTTGTTTTAAGTATAGAGGCTTTTGGGTTGATTGGATTTGAAAATAATATATAAACTCCAACATCTCCCGGATCTTGAATTTCAGGTCCACTAAATTTTACAGTAAAATTCTGACCTTCACATATATGAATTGAATCTGTTGGCATGGCCCCCGCTTGCGAATTGCAACCACAATTTTCAGTACCGCTAAAACTTGCTGTACAACCTCTGGAATCCGTGATTTCAAAATCATAGCCGGAACGACATAAAAAAGTATCCGAAACAAAACTTGAAGTAACTGAATCAATTTTACCGCGACCCTTGGTGACACTATAAGGCGGTACACCTCCATTCACTTTAAAACTAACAGAATATGCAGAATCAACTTTAATTTTATGAATGAGTTCATCACTTAATGTTAAAGCCGGAGTAATCTGAAAAACCAAAAACGAACTGTTTGTGGTATCGCATATGCTGATTGCTTTTACTTTTAATTGATAAATTGCCGGTTTAAGATTTTGTATGTTTATAAAACTGTCAGTCGTTGTTTGAAACAGGGTATCATTGATAAACCATAAATATCCGGAGGCTCCGGTAACGCGTTTAATTGAAAATATATGATCCTGATTGTCTGGACAAAAAGATTGATCTCCGTTAATCATTCCGGGTTCTTCCAATTCAAAATTCTTTTTGCCAATTCTAACTTTTATTAAATAATCACACAAATCACCCATGCAACCATTTAATACCAAACTATATTTATCGCCAATTTTAAAATTAGTCCCACCAATTTTAAAATGCACTTCATGGCAGGTAGGTGTACATGATATGATATTTGCAGGATCTCCACCACAGCTTGACCAAATGGCAGCTTGCATTCCAATAAATTCTTCACCGTTTACTTCAATTCCTAAACAATTCATAGGAAAAATTTCAAATTCAATGGTATCTGATGGTGCAACAAATGAAAGCCATCTGGCATTTGTAGTGAATCCAGAAGAATCACAAAGAAAAACCTGTGAATTCGTATCTTTTACTGCAAGGGTACCACAATAACTATTTAAACCAAGTGTACTGCAAAATTCAGGTGCATCTTTACAAGAACGGGACGCCAGAGGTTTATCACATTGAGAAGGATTGTAAACAACGACACGAAACGGTGCAATTTCCAATTCAAAATCTGTTATGATTGGATTAGTTATGCGTCCACTGTAATAACCCTCATCGGATTCCGAAACCTGAATCAGTTCATAGGTATTTCGGTTGCTGATATAAACAATGCTGGTATCCTTAAACCATTTAAAATTATTATCTGACAAACCTGGATCAACACCTGTATTAATCACATAAGTATTTCCAGAAGGAACAAAAATTACAGAATCTAATTCTATAGGATCTTGTGGTTTAAATGAATAATAATATCTTTTATGAATTTTACTTAATGGGATTAAGTCATCAAACGTAAATTTATTTCCGTAAATAACAAATCCAAAGGGTAATTGATTTCCCCAGGTGGTTACAGTGCTATAATCCGGAATTTGATCAAATCCATTATTTTCAAGCCTTAGACTATTTAAAGGTGCAGCACGTAAATCAGGTACTAATCCAACAAAAAAATTATCACTAAACCAAGCATGATTCAATTTCGTCATGCTGCTAAAAGAAGCTGGCAATTCGCCCGTTAATAGGTTTTGGTTTAAATACAATTCTGTAAGATTAACCAATTGACCCAATGCAGAAGGAACAACTCCTTCCAATTTATTTTGATGAAGATCTAAAATAGATAGTTTGGTTAAAAATCTCAATGAAACCGGAATCGTTCCAGATAATTCATTAAAACTCAGATTTAATAAAATGAGGTTCAATAAATTTCCCAAACTGGAAGGAATGCTTCCATTAAAATTATTTTTTGCAAGTGCTAAAAATCTTAAAGAACCCAAATTTCCTAATTCAGTCGGAATCTCTCCATTGAAAAGATTATCTTCCAGAGCGAGATCTTCTAAACTCGATAAATTGCCAATACTGGATGGAAGATTTCCAGATAATTTATTTCCAAATAAATGAAGCAGTCGCAAGCCACTTAAATTTCCTAAACTGAAAGGAATCTCTCCTTCAATATTGTTGTTGGGAAGATTGATGCTCTGAACACAACCCATGGCATTTAAACTTACCCCAAACCATTGGCTCATAGGCGTATTTAATTGCCAGGTATTACTCCAATTCAGTCCACCAGCCGCATTGTAAAATTCAACGAGAATCAAGGAATCCTCTTGCCGGTTGCATGCACAAGCCATTGTAGATTCAGCGGATACATTTCCTTTCTGTACTGAAACAGGGAATGACCAACAAGCCATTAACCAATAAAAAAGCGTAACAATCTGCATTTATTTATGACGAAACTAATTCCAATGATTTCAAGGTATTAATAACTTAAGCAAGCCTTAATTGAGTAAATTTAATTAGAATATTCAACACGCAAGCCAAATTTTCTATTGAACTTGTCTAAAATGTCAATCAGTTGAATAGGTCTTGAGATCTAAAAATTAAGGTACTATATAAATAAATATATTATTTAATATATATTATATTGATTTATAATTAATTAAATTTCAATATTCAATTAGGAACCCCGTATTGATTTAGATTCTAAAGCTTAAAAAGGCTAATAGGCCTTGCTGGAATTTCGAACAGAAGAAAATTAGAACTTCATTGAATTTGACTGTCAAAAGCTCGAGTCACGGATGCAATTTGCTCCGTAAAAGCAACCTATTGGGCATTGTAGGTTGAAGAAATCAATTATACCATAAATTGACTTCGGGCTCCAAATGCAGACCAAACTTCAAATAAACATCCTCTTGAATTTTATTTGCCAATTGAAGGATATCCTCTCCGGTAGCCTTTCCTAAATTGATTAATACCAATGCCTGTTTTTCATAACATGCGGCCTGATTCATCCGTTTGCCTTTCCACCCACATTGTTCAATAAGCCATCCAGATGAAAGTTTAACCAATCCTGTATGGTCAGGGTAACCCGGCATTTCGGGAAATTTAGATTTTAATTCATCAAACTGAATTTGGGGAATAGAACTGTTCTTAAAAAAACTGCCTGCATTTCCAATTTGTTTAGGATCCGGTAATTTTGATTGGCGGATTTCGATCACTGCAGTACTTATATCCTGTATCGTTGGATTGTCAATCCCCTTTTTAGCAAGCGTTTCTTTAAGATTTCCATATTCTATTTTTAAGGTTGGAATTTTAGAAAGCTTTAAAGTGATCCCACTTATAAAAAACTGATTTTTTAATGTTGTTTTAAACAAGCTGCTCCTGTATCCGAATTCACATTCCTGAATGCTGAATACTTTTTTAGTTTTCTGTGGTAATAAATATCCTTCTACAGATTGCAGTACATCCTTTAATTCTACCCCATAGGCTCCAATATTTTGAACAGGTGCTGCACCAACTGTACCGGGTATTAGACTAAGATTTTCAATTCCTGAAAAATTTTTTAAAACCGACCAAATTACAAACTCATGCCAGTTTTCACCTGATGCAACCTGAATGGTAACATCCTTGTCTGTTTCATCTACTATTTGAATTCCTTTCAACTTATTGACCAAAATCCGATCGTAGCTATTACTTAACAGCAACACATTGCTTCCTGCACCTAAGATCCTGTAAGGCTTTGTAAAATCTGTATTAACAAGATCACTTACATCGTTAATTAATATCAATTCCTTACTTACTGCGTCAATCCCAAAACTATTATATTCTTTTAATGAATGCATGTTCAAATTTATAAAAAGCTTTATACATCTGTTGTTTCCAATTGCAATTCTACCAATGACTTATAAATTCCATTTGGTTTTTGCAATAAAGTTTCGTGGCTGCCGCTTTCCTGAATTTGGCCCTTTTTTAATACATAAATACAATCCGCATCTTTTATTGTAGAGAGTCTGTGGGCTATTAAGATGGATGTTCGTCCTTCCATTAATTTATCAAGTGCATCTTGTACAAGTCGCTCGCTTTCTGCATCTAGTGAAGAGGTTGCTTCATCCAATATTAAAATAGATGGATTTCTTAAAATTGCACGTGCAATAGCAACACGTTGCCTTTGTCCACCACTTAACTTGATACCTCGTTCCCCTACAATGGTTTCAAATTTATCAGGAAATGAATTTATAAATTCCAAACAGTTTGATTTTCTGCATGCTTCCATTAATTCTTCCTCAGAAGCGTTTGGTTTTCCATATAAAATATTTTCACGAATTGTACCTCCAAAAAGTAAAATTTCCTGAGGTACTATTGCCAGATTTTTTCTAAAGGCAGTTAAATTATAATCTGAAACTGGTTTACCATCCACTTTGATTACTCCGTTATCGGTATTATAAAACCGCATTAACAGTTGGATTAAAGTTGATTTTCCAGCGCCACTGGCCCCGACAAGTGCTATGCGCTGACCGCTGCTAATATCAAATTGAATGTGTTTCAATACTTGAAATTCCGGTCTTCCAGGATAGGAAAAACTAACATCGTCAAATGAGACATCGCCTTTAAATCTAAGTTCTTCAATTGACTGATGATCCGCTATATTAATTTCCTGATGGCGATCCAAAATATCCTGGATACGCTCAGTTGCCCCAATCGATCCTGCAAGTGCTGTATATAAATTTCCAAGTCCTGCGATGGCGCCTCCAATGATCCCGGTATAAATTATAAATGAGAACAAATCACCCACTGGCATTGTGCCTTTTTCAACCATCATAGCACCTTCCCACAAAATAAAAAACAAACCCCCAAACAATACCGTTATGATAAATATAAAAAACAAACCACGCATTCGTGCATAATTCATTGATATAGCAATCATTTCTGAAATTGAATTTGTAAATCTTTTTATTTCAAAAAATTCATTTGTAAATGCTTTAACTGTCTGGAATGATTGAAAACTTTCTTCTACAATTATATTGGTGTTTGCCAAACTATCCTGCCTCTTTCTGGATAATCCCCGGATATATCTTCCAAACAAAATGCTTGCAATCACGATTACGGGAAAACTCAACAACATGATCAGAGCCAATTTCGGACTCATCCAGGCCAGAATAAAAACACCACTGATTAAAATGACCAATTGGCGAATAAATTCTGCAAGTGTTACTGAAAAAGCTGATTGAAGCTGCTCGACATCTGCAGTAAGTCGACTTGTTAATTCACCGACACGGTGAGATTCAAAATAACTGAGATCCTGGCAAATAAGCTTTTCATATAGAGAAGATCTTACATCTGCGATGCCTTTTTCGCTGACAACTGCAAAACAGGTTGTTCTAAAATAAGAAAGTACCCCCTGAATAATTAATATTACCAGAAAAATTAATCCAAACTGATTCACAGGGATATTCCAAGTCCCTTTTCCAATGGCGGTGTTTGCCATTTCGCCAGCTGCAGCGGGAAATATCATAAACATAGAGCTGCTGATGACCAGACAAACCATCCCAATGATAAAATACCACCGATATGGTTTAATAAATCGCAATATGCGATAAGATTTCAAAAATCCTTCCTTTGTTATTTTTTGTCTAGTTGCCATACACAGCAACTAACACATTTGCAGGTAAAGTGTTTAGCATCCGGAACATTCTTATATAGGATCAAAAAAAAAAGAGCTACCTGGCAGGTAGCTCTTTGATTTAATCTATTTATTTAAACTCTAAATTTTTTCAAACTTATACCGAGAGACTATTTTATTATTATAGTAGAGATATACTACGTAGGTACCAGCTTTTAAATCTTTTACCGCCATTGGTATTTTATTGTCACCGATTTCCAACGATGCTGCTGCTTTCACAAGATTATTGTTACTTAAATCTGCAATTACCAAGGTAGTAGAAGCTTTGATATTACTTTTTACTGAAACCATGATGTCTTCGATTGCTGGATTTGGACTTACATCATAAATGACAATCAGTGAATTACCGGGCGTACTGATTCGTGTACCCACTTTAATCACTTTAGTTATTGTACACACTGCACCATTAATCGAAACTTTAAGTGTGATTGTATACTCTCCAATTTTTCCGAATGTATGCACCGGATTCAAATCAGTCGAATTGGTTCCATCCCCAAATTCCCAATAAACTCTATCGGGTCTGGCATTTTTAAAATCTGCCTGAAATTTTACAGTTAAATTATTTACAGAAAACTTAAAATCAACATTGCAAGGATTTGGATTTACTCTTGAACCAACTTTTACCAATTTGGTAATCTGACAAACAGTTCCATTTATTGAAACGTATAATGTAACTTTATATTCACCAGCATCTTTATAAGTATGGCTGGTATTCAAATCTGAAGAAAAACTGCCATCACCAAAATCCCATGAAATTTTATCGGCTTTGGAGCCTTTTAAATCTGCCTGAAATTTTGCAGACAAATTATCAGTTGCAAAATTAAAATCAATGTTGCAAGGATTTGGATTTACTCTGGTTCCAACTTTAATAACTTTTGTAATTTGACAAACGACTCCATTTATTGAGGCATACAAGGTTACTTTATATTCTCCTTCTTTTGCATAGGTGTGAGAAGTGACTAGATCTGATGCATTGCTTCCATCACCAAAATCCCAAGAAATTTTATCTGCTTTAGCTCCTTTTAAATCAGCTTGAAATTTAGCCGACAAATTATCTGTTGAAAAAAGAAAATCAATATTGCAAGGATTTGGTGGTGTAACAACACCATTTACATGAATCCAGGTATTGAGTATAACAGTGCACAATTCACCCTTAATCGTTGTAGTTACCAGGTATTTTCCTTCCCGGGCGTAAGTATGTTTAACATCTACACCGGATTCGCCGGTACCGTCACCAAAATCCCAACGGATATCAGTGGCTTTAAAATCAAAACCTGCATTAAAAATAAAGCTATTTGGGCTTGAACCTGATGGGTTTGGGATACTTGAAATATTGACCTTTCCACAACAGTTATTTGTCCAATTTGTCGTTGGATTGGGAGGTACTGGAAATTTAACATCGACTTTCAGACTAACTCGAGACTTACAAGTTGATGTTGCTATTACTAATGTAACCTCGTAAGTACCTGGGCGACCGTATTGGTGTTTTATGTCAGCCCCTTCTCCGGATTGACCATCACCAAAATCCCAATAATATTTTGCATCACTGTAAAGTGTAGTGACATGAAATTCTGTCCATCCGTCTTGGTTTACTGTAAAAGTAAATTTACCATCACATGGAGAGCCTCCAGAAGTGTTTTTAGCACAGATCACAAAATCAAAACGTTCTTCACCAACTTTGGCAACTGCCTTTTGGATCAGCGGCTGAGGCTGACAAGGATCTACCACTTGAATTTGGTAAACCTGCAAGCGGTTTTGGTTTAATTCAAATTTATACTCATAATTGCCATTGGGATCCGTTTGTAATTTTACAGCTATTCCGCTGGCATCAATAATAGCAACCGGCCAATCAGCCACTACCTCTTTATTTGTATTGTAGACAGTCCCAACAATTTTATAAACCTGGGTCTGGCTAAATAAGGTAAAAGATGAAATAAGTACTAAAAATAAGGTCTTTAAGTGCTTCATATATGAAATTTTGAATAAAATAAACTTGTCAATATAGATTACGAAGGTAGCAAGAAAAGGTTGCTTTGAACCTGTTAAAATCTTGAATTTTCTACAAAAAAAAAAGGTCCGGACTAGCATCCGGACCAATAAACCAATCTCATGAAAAGGTATGAAAAGACGAAGCATCTTTAATCGACATTATCGTGAAGGAATGAATTTTCCTCCCGGATTTCCGGTTTATTGTCCTCATCCATGACCATTTTAATTCTGGACGTGTTGAGTTCAGAGGAATGATTCAAATTATCCAGACGTACGTTCCTTCGTTCATATGCTGGAATGTTTTCTGCTTCTGACAAATTCTTTACATCTGTTAGTGCAGGTCTTTGGTTATTGTAACCAGGATTTCTTATGTTTAAAATTGGATTTACTGGTTCCTCCTTCTTTTTAAAATGATTGAAGGAATTTGCACCCATATCAAATAAAGAAGGTGAGTTTACTTTTTTAGCTTGTAAATCATCCGAATCTTCAAAATCAAAAACACGTGCGCTGGCAACATCTTCAAAAAGTTCTGAAACGCCATGTTCTTCTTGATCTAAATTTATTTTTTGCGCATTAGATTGGGAATTCCGGTCCTTGTAACCAGCTCCAAAACCTGTTGCAATTAAAGTTATGCTGATCTGGTCATTCAAACTGTCATCTACACAGGAACCCCATATCAAATCGGTTTCATAGCCCGCTTCTTGCTGGATATATTCAGTGATTTCTCCAACTTCGTCCATTGTAATTTCTGGATTTCTGCCGGTAGTTATATTTAATAAGATATGTTTCGCTCCCCGAATGTCGTTATCTTCCAACAGTGGTGAATTCAATGCACTTTCAACTACTTTGCGGGCTCTATCTTCTCCCCCTGCGACCGCTGAACCCATGATAGCCACCCCACTATCTTTCATTACAAAATTGACATCTTCAAAATCTACATTGATATAACCTGGAACCGTAATGATTTCTGCAATTCCTTTTGCTGCAATGGCAAGTACATTGTCTGCATGACTAAATGCACTGGACATTGGCAAATTGCCATACATTTCCCTAAGTTTATTATTTGATACTACAATAAGTGCATCAACATTTTGCTTCAATTGCTCAAGGCCATCATGAGCTAATCTACCCCTTCTTGGGCCTTCAAATAAAAAGGGCAATGTGATGATTCCCACTGTAAGAATGCCCAATTCACGTGCAATCTTCGACAAGATAGGCGCAGCACCTGTGCCCGTACCCCCACCCATTCCAGCGGTAATGAACAGCATTTTAGTATCCCCCTGCAGGAATGATTTCAGGTCTTCAACCGATTCAAGACAAGCTTGTTTGCCTACCTCGGGATTGTTTCCAGCTCCCCGTCCGACAGTTAATAAAGGCCCTAATTGAATTTTAACAGGTACCGGACTAATATCCAGGGACTGCTGGTCTGTATTGCAGATGGCAAAATCGACTCCACGAATTCCCTGGCTGTACATATGCGTAACGGCATTTGTTCCTCCACCCCCTACTCCGATGACTTTGATGATAGAACCGATACTCATATTATATTTTTCAATATCTGTTTGTGGTGTAAAGATATGTAATTACATATTAAAAATAAAAATAAATTATAGTTTTTTTTTATATATAATTTATTTTAATCCTAAAACTCATTGTCTGGGTTCTCTTTGAAAAAGGTAAAGAGGGAATCTTTGATTTTTGTATTGATTTTTCCCATCCAACTCAGTTCTTTAGACTGGTTTGCTTGGGGTTCCACTTCAGCAAATACCGGTTCGTCGTCTTCCTGCAGATCCATAATCTCTGCCGTAGTCTTGCGCTCGGGTATTTCTACCGGTAGATGTGGCGTAACCCTTTTTAGTGCATCCGACAATATCCCAATTGCGGTTGCATACGAGGGATGTGCATATTCCTGGTCAAACAATGAAATTTTATTTTCAAGTGGTTCTCCAATCCGGGTAGAAAGACCGGTTTGCAATTCCGCCAACAATTCAATATCTCTTAATTTTGATCCTCCACCTGTTAATACCATTCCGGCAATCAAACTGTTTTCAAAACCACTTCGTCTGATTTCCCACATTACATATTCGAATAATTCCTCCACACGTGATTGTATGATTCGGGCTAAGTTTTTCTCTGAAATTTCTTTTGGTTCACGCCCCATGAGTCCGGGTATAGTAATCACGCGATTATCCACAATTTCATCAGCCAAGGCCGATCCAAAACGAACTTTTAATTTTTCAGCTTGCTCGGGCAACACACTGCATCCAACTTTTATATCTTTTGTAATTACATTGGATCCTAAAGGAATCACAGAAGTATAGCGAATAATTCCTTCAAGGTGAATTGAAACTTCCGTAGTACCTCCACCCATATCGACCAATACAACTCCGCCTGCTTTTTCTTCTTTTGATAAAACAGCATCCGCAGTAGCCAAAGATTCCAAAATAAATCCAGAAACACTTAAGCCCGCTTTATCCACTGCACGCATTAAATTTTCCAAGGCATCTGAATTTGCTGTGATGATATGAAAATTTGATTCAAGACGAGAACCCGACATTCCAATTGGGTCCATGCAAGGATCATTATGATCAACCAAAAATTCTTGTGGCAACACATGCAAAATTTTATCACCATGTGCCAAAGGAATTTTATACATATCCTGACTGAGCCGGTCAATGTCTTCTTGTGTTATCTCCTTTTTAGGATCGTCCCGATATAAAACACCCTGATGGTGCATACTTTTTATATGATCTCCTGCAATACCTACAAAAACTGTTTCAATCAATTGCTTTGACTTTTTCTCAGCAAGATCAATGGCATCTCCAATTGCTTTAGCAGTTTTATCAATATTGGTTACAACTCCACGAACGACTCCATCACAGGGTGCTTTCCCAGAACCCAATATTTCCATTTTACCGAGGATGTTTTTCTTGCCGACAATTGCAAGCACTTTATTTGAACCGATGTTCAGTGCAACTACGATTTCAGGATTCGGATTGAGTATGGTTTCCATAATACAAATTTTAATTTATTAATATTAGCTCAGCTCTCTTGCTGTAATTTTTTTCCAATAACTTGCCCTTTAAATTTAAGATTGACCAATTGGTAAACATTCCAACCTTGTCTGCCCATATTCTCTTTATAGAATAATTTTAATCTCATCAATTTATCTTCAAGTATTTCTGAATTTCCAAGAAAAATCCGTTCATTTCCAATTTTTGGTATCAATGTAAATTCACCATTTTCATCCAAATAAATTTGCTCGATCAATGAATTTGCAAATGTGTCCTTCTTCAGTGCTTTCGCAACATCCAAAAGTCCTGAATAATAACTTCTTGTTTTTTTATCAAGCGATTTGCCAGGCACCACAGACAGATTGCCGGTTGCAACAATTACACGTGTGGTATACTTTAATGAAACTGGAATTTTATAACCCTCTTCATCCAAATAAAATTGATTTCCCTGAATATCACTGATCCGAATAATTGGGTGTCGTTGATAAATATCTATATTTAAATGCTCTTTGCTGTCCAAATAAATATCAGATCTCTTTACCAAATCCTGACTATTAATAAATTCCTCCAACTTTACCAGATTTAAACTACGCACTGGCATTTTCCGAGGATCTTTTTTATAAAAATTATATAACCAACTATAAACTTCCTTTGTTGAAATTAAAGTGTCTGCTGATGTTTCTGAAATAATTTGCACCCGAATTCCTTCAGATCGTTCATTTCTTTGTTTACGAATAGCCTGCATCCACAATGCAGCAATTGCTAACACGATGGTCAGGTTTACACAAATTATCAACAAGCCCTTTAATCTCCCATTCATTGTAAATTATTTATGGCTGCTTTCTCAAAAATTGCATGTTTAATTTCATTTTGCATCATATCCAGATCACCAGCACCCAATGTCATCACTACATCCAACTTAAGGGTGCGCAACAATTCCGGTAACTGTTTCTTTGTGGTTAAATATTTTGAATCTACTGTCAGCAGATTGTAAATGGTTTCAGAACTGATTCCTAAAATAGCCGGTTCTCTTGCCGGATACAATTCAACTAAAATCACCTGATCCAATTGACTTAAAACATGTGCAAATTCATGTAAAAAATCTCTGGTTCTGCTGTAAAGATGTGGCTGAAATATTCCTGTAATGTTTCTTCCAGGATAAATTGAACGACAGGCTTCTATTGCTGCTCTCAATTCTTCCGGATGATGTGCATAATCATCTATCAATACAAGCCCATTTGATTCTTCAATCCACTCAAATCTTCTTTTAATGCCTTTAAAATTTTCAAGACTCATTCGAATGCTTTCCTGAGAAATCCCTAATTCCTCGGCCAGGGCAATTGCTGCAACTGCATTTCTAAGATTGTGATTTCCAGGCATTCGAAGGCGCAAGTTACTCATATTATAATTATTTCTAATATAATTAAACAGCATCCACCCAGAATCAGTTCCAACTACTTCAAAACGATGATCAGATTGACCGGTTCCATAGGTTTTTATTCTTATGGATTGAAGTTGATTTCTAAATTGATCCTGAACTTGTTTTGGTATAGTATCACTTAAAAGCAGCAACCCATTTGGTTTGATTTTCCTTGCAAATTCCAGATACGTTTCAATCATTGCTTCATGTGTCCCATAAATATCAAGATGATCAGGATCCAATGATCCAATAACAGCAAGGTCAGGACTCAATTGTAAAAACGAGCGATCGTATTCATCTGCTTCTTCTACCATCCAATCATCTCCTGTATCTAAATAATTTGATTGATAGTTAACCGCAATTCCTCCTAAAAATGCGGTCATAGGTGTGTTGGCACAATATATCAAATGAGCTAATAAGCTACTCGTTGTGGTTTTTCCATGGGTTCCTGCGACAGCAATATTTTTATTTCCTGCTGTAATTTGCCCTAAAACCTGTGACCGCTTTAGATAAGGAATGTTTCGCTCAAGAATCGTTTGGAATTCTTTTAAATCATTAGGCACTGCCGGTGTAAGTATTACCATATCCAATGATTGAGGTATTAAATCCGGTCGATCTTCATAATGAATCAACATGCCTTCCTGTTCCAATTGGCGTGTTAATTCTGTTTCTGTTTTGTCATAACCATAAATTACAACACCCCGCTGATTAAAATAACGAGCCAGGGCACTCATGCCGATTCCACCAATTCCTATAAAATATAAATTTTTATACAAATTAAACCGCTTTAGAATCAACAATATATTTTGCAATCTCTTGAGCTGCCATAGGCTTACTGATATTCAAGAGTTGCTCACTCATTTGTTTTCTTTTTCCTGAATCTTCAGTTAAACTCACAATACCAGCCCAAAACTTATTTAACAAATCTGAATCCTCAATCATCAGCGCAGCTCCAGTTTCAACAAATGCCCGTGCATTCTTTCGTTGGTGATCTTCTGCAACATTAGGAGACGGGATTAAAATACAAGGTTTAGCTTGTACACTGAGTTCAGCAAGTGTTAAAGCTCCCGCACGAGATACCACGATGTCGCAAGCAGCATAAAATAAATCCATTCGATCAATAAATGCCAATACATTTACTTGTTTGCAATTAGCAATCGGATGCTGTGCTATTTTATCTTTATACGATTCACCCGTTTGCCAAATCCACTGAATGTCTGATCTCTTTAGTATTGATTCGTAACAATTCAACATGGCTTGATTGATAGCACCTGCACCTAAACTTCCACCCAAAACACCAATTGTTATTTTTTCAGGTACTAAATTGAAATGGATCAATCCTTCTGATTTATCTTTCACACGAATGAGATCTTTCCGTATTGGATTTCCTGTGAAAATAATTTTAGCACCATCAAAATATTTATCCATACCGTTAAAGGCTACAAATATTTTAGATGCCGCTTTGGAAAGTAATTTATTTGTAATACCCGGGTATGAATTTTGTTCTTGAATCATTGTGGTAGTTCCAAGCCATGAGGCGATACGCAATACTGGTCCGCTGGCATAGCCACCCACTCCCAGAACTACATCGGGTTTAAAATTTTTAATTATTTTAAAAGCCATCCACATGCTTTTTATTAAACGGTATCCAAATTTTAAATTTTCCAAGCTCAACTTCCTATTAAATCCACGAATTGGAAGTCCGATTATTTTATATCCGGCTTCAGGTACTTTGGTCATTTCCAATTTCCCCAATGCCCCAACAAATAAAATATCCACTTCCGGATTTAAATATTTTACAGCATCCGCAATAGCAATTGCAGGAAATACATGTCCACCCGTACCACCTCCACTAATTAGCAACTTCATTTTGAATTTCATTAAGCTCCTGATCCCGCCACATATATTCTGCTTTATCACTTGATTCAGATTCCAATTTCAAATTTTGAATATGTTTGCTAACACTTATAATCATTCCTAATGAGATACTTGTAAAAACCAGCGACGTTCCACCCATACTTATAAATGGTAATGGCAATCCCGTGACCGGAACCAATCCCAGTGCTACCGCAATATTTGCAAATGCCTGGGTCACCATATTAATTCCTATCCCAATCGTAAGCAAAGCACCAAACGCTCGTGTGGTATTGCTAACAATTCCAACACAATGAAATAGCAATAAAAGATAAATTAAAATTACTCCGAATGCTCCAAGAATCAAACCCCATTCTTCACATATTATAGGATAGATAAAATCTGCGTATGAATAAGGAATAAAATTTCGCAGTAAACTTTTTCCAGGATTTGGCAACAGGATGTTCCCGTTTGCAATTGCAATTTTAGCTTGTTCGATTTGATAGTCATCTTCTGATCCATACCAGAATCGGGTAATTCTAGCAACCCAGGTTTCTGCTCTGGTTAAACCAGGAAACACGGTTTCTACCCACAATAAAATAACCAGCAACAAAATACCCAAGCCAGCCAGAATTAAAATATATTTCATATCAATGCGGCCAACAAACATCATCCCTATAGATCCTGCAAATAAAACTGCAGCAGTACTTAAATTTGAAGGCGCTATGAGACCACACACAATAAGTATTGGTAACATAATAGGAACAAATGCAGATCTAAAACCTTTTATAACATCTTGTTTATCAGAAATAGAGCGGGCCAGATAGAGAATCAATGCCAATTTTGCTAAGTCAGAAACTTGAAACGTCATGTTGATGATGGGTATATTCAACCATCTTTTCGCATCATTTACATTAACCCCAATAAAAAAAGTAAGAATCAGCAATGCAATGGTTAAAATCAACAACACAGGTGCCCATCGATTAAATAACCGATAGTCAATTTTACTAAATAGCCAAATCATGGATAAGCCGACCAGGATAAAACTAACGTGTCTTCCAAGAAAAAAACTGGTGTTATCTGTATCATATTTTGTAATGCTTCCAGACGCACTAAATACTGCAACCAATGATATTGCTACCAGAAAAAAAATCAAAGTCCAGATAAAATTTGGACTTAATATTCTATTTTTTAATTCACTAATATCCAATGTCATAATTGCAGAACTTTCAGTTTTCTAACAGCTTCTTTAAATTGTGTACCTCTGTCTTCATAGTTTTTAAATAAATCAAAACTTGCGCAAGCAGGTGACAACAAGACTACATCTCCTTCCTGTGCGCACTCCATTGCATTTTTGACAGCATCTTCCAGGTTATGTGTGTCTCTAATCGTAGGAATTATCTTTCCAAATGCATCCAGTAACTTACGGTTATCTACTCCCATCGCAATTAATGAACTTACTTTCTTCTTAACCAATGGCTCCAAGACGGTATAATCATTTCCTTTATCTTGACCTCCAGCGATCCATACCACCCGTTTTTTCATTGCATCCAAAGCCCAAAATACAGAATCAACATTGGTTGCTTTGCTATCATTAATAAAATCAACTCCATTTATAGAAACTACAAACTCCAGGCGATGTGGGTCATTCACAAAACTATCAATAGCTTCTTGAATGATTCCATCCGCAATATCTAAAAGCTTTGCTGCCTTAACCGCGCACAAGGCGTTAATTGCATTGTGTTTTCCCTTTAAACTTGAACGGTTTAAATTTAAAATTGGCAAATTGTTTTCCAGCAAATCCTCAGAATCTGTTAATTCCGGAATACAGTTTAGTGTCTTTGCATTTGATGGATGCAATAACAAATAATTTTTTATAGCTTCATCGTTTCCATATACAATAAAATGGTTTTTCGAATCCTGGTTTAAGGTGATTCTAAATTTGGAAGCTACATATTTTTCAAAACTATTCTGGTATCTGTCCAGATGATCCGGAGTAATATTTAACAGGACTGCTATATCCGGTTTAAATTTTTTAATACCGTCTAATTGAAAACTGCTAAGTTCCAGAACAACAAATTCCCAGTTTTTCTGACTCAAGGCCCTTGCAAAAGAGTGCCCAACATTTCCTGCTTTGACTACATTTTTTCCTGCAGTAACCAATATGTGATATATCAGATTTGTAGTGGTCGTTTTTCCATTACTACCGGTTACACCAATGATAAATGCGTTACAATGGCGATAAGCAAATTCAATTTCAGAAATGATTTCAACTCCATTTTTTGAAAAATGTTCAATGATTTCGGTCTGATCGGAAATTCCTGGACTTTTAACCACAAATTCTGGTGTAATCTCAAAAGCCATTTGGTGTCCTCCTTCTTCAAAATCTATTTCACTTGAAATTAATTCATTTTTAAACGAGTCCCGAATGAGATTTGCATCACTCACCAATGCGATCATTCCTAACTTTTTTGCCAGCAATGCTGCTCCGATACCGCTTTCACCCGCTCCTATTATTAACAACATGGCTTATCTGATTTTTAGTGTAATGATGGTAAGTACAGATAAGATTACAGTTATGATCCAGAATCTAACGGCAATAGTTGCTTCATGCATTCCCTTTTTTTGAAAATGATGATGTAATGGAGACATTAGAAAAATACGTTTACCTTCCCCATATTTTCTACGAGTATATTTAAAGTAGCTCACTTGCAAAACAACAGAAAGATTTTCTACGAAGAATACGCCACAGAATAAGGGAATCAATAATTCCTTTCTAAGTAAAATTGCAAGTGCAGCAATGATGCCCCCAATTGCAAGGCTGCCTGTATCCCCCATAAAAACTTTTGCAGGAAATGAATTATACCATAAAAACCCAATACATGAGCCAAGGAAAGCTGCAGAAAACACTACCAGTTCTCCACTATATGGCAGATAAAAAATGTTCAGATAATCTGCAACAATTGCATTTCCAGAAACATAAGCTAAAATGGCCAGCGTAATTGCAATGATTGCAGAAACACCCGTGGCTAATCCATCCAAACCATCTGTTAAATTGGCTGCATTTGAAACTGCAGTAACAATAAATATCACTATAGGTATAAAAATAAGCCACATCCAAAGATGATTATTGTCTCCAAAAAATTCTGAAATCCAATAGTAATCAAAGCGATTCCCCTTCAGAAATGGAACATTTGTAAGTTGCGTTTTTACATAAACATATTCATGGGTCTGATTCCGAATAGCGTCCCATGTGGTAAACTCTTCTTCGACGGTGTATTTCATTTTTAAAGCTTCTGCTTTAGGCATTCTGACCAATACCTTCTCATGGTAAAGCATGACCAAAGCAATAACTAATCCACAAACAACCTGACCAAGAATTTTAAAAATGGCTTTTAAGCCTTCTTTATCTTTTAAAAATACTTTTATATAATCATCAGCAAATCCTATCAAACCCATCCAGATTGTAGTGAATAACATGACCTGGATGTACACATTTTCTAATTTACACAAAAGCAAGCAAGGAATTAAAATAGCAAGGATAATAATAATACCGCCCATAGTTGGGGTACCCTCCTTTTGCTTTTGACCATCCAATCCAAGATCACGAACCGTTTCTCCTATTTGTAATTTTCTCAACAATCGGATGATCCGATTACCAAAAACCATTGAAATTATAAGGGATAAAATTATTGCAAGACCAGCCCTAAAAGAAATATATTGAAAGAGCCTACCACCTGGAAGGTGAAATAATTTTTCTGTAAATTGAAATAAGTAATATAACATTCCTTATTTATTAGTTTGGGATTTCCCAATATGCTATAAAAATTTTAATACCAATAAAATTTGAGGTTAAATTAAACGACAATTAATTCAGAAATGCCTTTTCTCATTTCAATACGACTGTCGTTTAATTCACCATTTGATCCCATTAAGATTAACAGTACAGCAGGGATCTGATCCCGTTGGTCACAATCACCTGCTGTATCTGTTAAAACCAACCTGAGAATGATAATAGAACCTACTCTATTTTCTTTTATAAGTTTAACAAATATGTTTTCAAAATTTGTTTGTCATCAAAAGCAAACTTTTTGCCCTTGATTTCTTGATAATTTTCATGTCCCTTTCCAGCAACCAAAATAATATCATTTGCTGCGGCAAGAGTACAAGCTGTTTTAATTGCTTGGGAACGATCTTCAATTATCAAATAGATCTTTTTTCTATTTTCAGGAATACCTGATTCCATTTGTTTTATTATTTGATCCGGATCTTCAGACCTCGGATTATCTGATGTTAAAATCACTAAATCACTTTCAACAGAAGCAATACTTCCCATGACGGGCCTTTTTTTTGTATCTCTGTCACCTCCACAACCTATAACAGTTATAATTTTTTGATCCACATTCCGGATACTCTTAATTGCTTTTAATATTTTATCCAAAGCATCCGGTGTATGTGCATAATCTACAATGCCTATTTTACCAGTTTGCTCATTACGTATCCAATCCAAACGACCTTGAGGAGGATACAATTCTGACATTTTTAATAACACTTCTTCTCCTGCAAAACCAAGTTCTATAGCACATGCATAAACTGCTAAAAGATTATATGCATTAAATTCTCCAACCAACCTGGCATGCCATTCTTGCTCATTAAACTTTAAATGCAAGCCATCAAAACCATTTTCAAGAATTCTGGCTCTATAATCAGCCAATCCTGACATGGCATAACTAACTTTTCGTGCTTTTGTATTTTGAACCATGACCCATCCATTCGGATCATCCGAATTAATTAAGGCAAATGAATTGGTTGGTAACCGATCAAAAAACAATTTCTTAGCCGCTATATATGCTTTAAATGTTTTATGATAATCCAAATGATCGTGCGTTATGTTAGTAAAGATCCCGGCACAAAAATTCAAACCTGTAACCCGACCTTGATCCAAAGCATGTGAACTCACTTCCATAAAAACATAAGCACATTGTTTCTGAACCATTTTATGCAGCAATTCATACAAACGTATTTGATCAGGTGTTGTATGTGTTGCTGGTATAACCTCATCAACCAAAATATTTTCTACCGTTGACAACAAACCACATTTAAATCCCAATTTTGTAAACAATTGAAACAGTAAACTTGCAATCGTTGTTTTTCCATTGGTTCCGGTAACACCTATCAATTGAATTCCATGCAATTGGAAGTCATAAAACCTGTGCATTATTTCGGCCAACAAATCTGGTATCGAATTTGCTTTTATATAACAAATGGTTTCAATACAATTCGCTGGAAACTTCTCACAAATAATTACTTCACAACCTTGATGAATGGCTGACTCTATAAAATCATGACCATCAAATTGAACTCCATTCCGGGCTACAAATACAATTCCTCTCTTTGCATGCCTTGAATCAAACTCAAATCCATCAATCGTTTTATCAACAGGACCTTTTAATTCAAAACCTGCAATGCCCGATAGAAGATTTCCCAAACTTTTCAAAGAACATTTTTTTATTCTAAATATAATTCAACTAATTTGCTACTAATTTGCAAACCAGGACTGATACTCTGTGTTGTAATTTTTCCAATTCCATGTGGTATTAATTTTACACCATAGCCATCCATCACATACATTGCATCACGCAATCCCATTCCACGTAAATCCGGCATAAGCTTACCATCGAAATTCCAATCTACAGTATAAACTCCGTCTTCACCCGTGCTTGTTTCAATCCATTTTGACTGTTCTTTTTGATGCAATGGTAACCCTATGTGTTTAAAAACCATTTCAAAATCCTTAGCAAATCCTTTATTTCCTACAGGCAATCGTTCATTGACTGGAGTTGATTTCGGAATCAAGTTTATAGCTGCTGTTTTTGTAAAAACAGTTCGCATGCATCGATCAGCAATTCTTTTAAAAACCGGTGCAGCAACCTCAGAACCATAAAATCCAGCTTCCTGAGGATTATATACTACAACGATGCAAGAAAATTTTGGATCATCTGCTGGAAAAAAACCTGCAAACGATGATTGGTAATTTTTCTTCTCGGAGCCTTTTTCAAAATAATTTGAAACAGCAGTACCCGTTTTACCAGCAATTGAATAAACATCACTTTTAATGTTTTTTGCTGTTCCCTTTTCCACAACCTGTTTCATTAATTCAAACACTTTGTTTAGTGTGGATTCAGAAATGATTGAATCCCGAAGTACTACCGGATCAAAATGTTTAACTGTATGATTGCCATTTAAAATATCACTTACTAAATAGGGTTTCATTACCTTTCCTCCATTTGCAATTCCATTGTAAAAGTTTAAAATTTGTAATGGAGTGAGTTGCAACTCATATCCTACCGACATCCAGGGCAAAGTGGTTCCATACCACATGTCTTTATTCTTTTGAGGATCTTTGATAAGAGGTGAAGGTTCGCCATCGAGTTCAATGCCTGTTTTTGTACTTAACCCAAATCGTTTCAGGTAATTCACAAAACGGGCTGGATTATTTTCAAAAACAGAAGCTGCAATTTTAGAAATACCTACATTAGAAGATTGAATGAAAGAATAAGTTAAATCAGACTTTCCAACTCCATGCATTTTGGAATCTTTCATAATCCGATCATAGAATCTACAAGCCCCTCCATTTAAGTCAACTGCAGTACTGGTATCGACAGTTCGTTCCTCGAGTAAAGCAATCAAGCTTGCAAGTTTAAATGTAGAACCCGGTTCGCTTGATTTTCCAATAGCGTAATTGTAATTTTCAACCAATTCGCCGGCATTATTCCAAGATAAATTTGCAATTGCCTTTATTGCACCGGTTGCTACATCCATTACAATTGCACATCCTTCTTCAGCCTGATGCTTTGTGATCGCATCTGCTAAACTTAATTCTGCAATTTCTTGAATACCTGGATTTAATGTAGTTACAATATCATTCCCTTTTTTTGCTGTCAATTCCTCCAAGCCATTTACAGGTATGTAAATATTTGGACCCACTTTACGCATGACTCGTTGGCCTTCGTGGCCTTTGAGAAACTGATCGAATGATTTTTCCAAACCGATTGGTTCTGCGTTTTCACGATCCAATCCAATCGTTCGGCTAGCAAAATTTTTATAAGGTTTTTCCCGTCGATTTTCTGTTATTGTAATCATACCACCCTTATTTGGACCTAATCTAAACAAGGGGAAACCTTTTACAGTGACCATTTGGTCATAATTCAAATTGCGTGCTATTAAGACATACCGGTCTGATTTTTTCCTGGCTGAAACAAGCACATTTTTAATTGCCTGTTTCGACTTTTCTGGGTACAGAAACCGTTGCAAATTGTCAGCAAGAGAATCAACATGTCTATTAAACAGTTCCTGTGTAAGACCGGATGCTCTAGTATCCATCCTGATTTCAAAGATCGGTTGGGAAGTCGCCAATGGACTTCCATCTTCAGCAAGAATTTTTCCGCGTTCCGCTTTGACCGGCATTAAAGAAAAATACAATTCTTTTCCTTTCTTTCTCCACCCGTCACCTTGGACCACATTGATTGTAAACGCCTTCCACATCAGTACGCCTGCTATTAGCGCAAAAACTGCTAATACTACATAGACTCTGATTAAAAATTCTTTCCGGCGATCCATTAATTTTTCTGTCCTTGCTGGATTAATATTTTTGGAGCTTCATCTTTAATGATTAACTCCGTTTCGGAAACTTTTTTTCCGACTTGTTCTTCCATTCCATTGAAGATCATTCCTGATTTCATAGTCCAGTAATTCCACTTCAATTGAGTTATTTCTTTTTCAAGTATTTGCGCTTTGCGAATACGAAATTCTGAGTACTGAACATTTGCGATGTACAATAACATAATGCCCAGTAAAAAGAGAAAATACATTTTATTTTTCCAAAAAATCATACTGCTTACAGTCCCGTATTTCCTGCCAGTTTCAGTTGTATTTATTGGATTCATGTTTATAATTTTATTGTTTAATTCCTACTCTCATTTTTGCAGAACGAGCGCGTGAATTCCTTTTAATTTCATGTTCGTCCGGTAGTATTGCATGTTTATACTTTGGTATAAAAGTTGCATTTTGATTTACTTCAAATGTGTCTTCCGTTTTACCATTTTTAAACCATTGTTTTACTAAACGATCTTCCAAAGAGTGGTAACTTATAACCACCATGTGACCTCCCGGTTTAATCATTGTGGATGCCTGATCTAACAGGTTTTTCAAAGATTCAATTTCACGATTCACTTCAATTCGAAAAGATTGAAACAATTGCGCAAGAAATTTTATCTTATTTCCATACGCAAAACCCATTGCCCAATCTGAAACTTCTTTACAAGAATTAAAATTGAATTTAGATCTTGCAATAACCAACTGTTTAGCAAGTAACCTTGCATTTGTCAACTCACCATAATTTTTAATCATTGCTTCCAATTGGCTTTCGGAATACGTTTTCAAAATATGGTAAGCTGTTCGGGTTTGCCGGGTGTTCATTCGCATATCAAAAGGTTTTTCCGAAAAAATAGAAAAACCGCGATCTGATTCATCGATATGATGCGAAGAAAGCCCAAGATCTGCTAAAACTCCATCCACTTGTTTTATTTCAAAATAATCCATGTACTTCTTTAAGTACCTGAAGTCAGAATAAATCCATTCAAACCGCTTGTCAGCCGGTAAATGCTCAGCAACTTTGGGGTCTTTATCAAAAGAAAACAGTTTCGCTTTTTTGCTGAGGCGACTTAATATTTCATTGCTGTGACCTCCACCACCATAAGTTACATCTATATAAATACCATCAGGATCTGTTATCAATTCATCCACCGATGCTTTAAGCAATACCGGGATGTGATGATATAATTTATCCGGCTCAGACATCTTTATGTCCAAATACATCTTCTGCCAATTCTCCAAAATTCTCTGGTTCTTCTGCCACCATCTTTAGATAGTGTTCTCTGGACCAGATTTCCACATGTTGATGATATGCTAACAAAACAACATCTTGATTTATTCCGGCATGCTCTTGCAAGAGCTTTGGAATCAAAATGCGTCCAGACGCATCGGTCAACAATTGCGTAGCACCTCTAAAGAAGTACCTGGCGAATTCTCTGTTTTTTCTTACGTATTGATTAAGTTGATTGACTTCCTTCGTCTTTTCGACCCAGACTGACTCCGGGTAGAGGAGCAAACACTTTTCAAATCCTCGGTTAACAACAAGCTTTAATGGACTTTCACCTATTTGGGCGCTCAAAGCAGTGGGCAGCCGTAGTCTGCTCTTTTCGTCTAATCTGACTTCGTACTCACCGCTTAGATTGTACATTTTTTTAGCTCAGTTGGTTTCCTTGGTACAAATGTAGAAACAATTTCCACATTTTACCACTTTTCGCCACAAAAAAAATAATTTTTTTTTTAATATACATTCCATTGATAATCAACAATTAAACCCAGTATTATTGAATTCGTTGAAAATCAAGCAATTAGATTTACTATAATCATAATATATAGGTGATTAATATTTCACATCTTATACATTAGCTATTTAAAAATATATAAAATATTTGAAATAGCCAATAAACAAATATGATTTATTCACATATATCTGTCTGAATTTAGGGGTAATGCCTGCACAATAAGGGTTTTGTCGCTTAATGCCCTTTACTTTAATCTCAATTTTTCAGATAAATAGGTGGGAACCTGTGGGAACGAGGATCTTTCAAGAGGATATCCAAGCTAAAATACCTTGCTGCTGGTAACTTTGCGCATCCTTAATTGTTATATTCACCTATGAAGGACTTTTCATATTTAAATAATGCAAACCCTGATTTTATTGATTCACTATACCAAACGTATTTGAATAATCCAGAAGCATTAGATCCTTCCTGGAAGGCATTTTTCAAAGGGTTTGATTTTGCTAAACAGCACAATCCAGACGGAGAAACCCAGCAAAACATAAACCAATTTGAAAAAGAACTAAAGGTTTATCAATTAATTCAAGATTTCCGATCGCGGGGCCACTTACTGTCTGATACAAACCCGATTCGAAAAAGAAAAGATCGAAACGCGCAATTAGATCTGGAAGATTTTGAATTGAGCCCGGATGATTTAAATCTTCGTTTTGAAGCAGGAAAACATCTCAATTTGCCAAATGCATCCTTGTCAGAAATTTTAGAGCAGTTAAAATCCATTTACTGTTCAAAAATCGGATATGAATTTACATACATTGAATCCAATGAACGACGAAATTGGTTTCAACAAAAAATTGAAGAACGCATTCCGGTTGTCGATTTTAACCTGAATCTTACAACCAAAAAACGCATTCTTGAAAAAATAAATGGAGCGGTCATTTTTGAGAAATTTCTGCACACGAAATACGTAGGTCAAAAACGATTTTCACTTGAAGGGGGTGAATGCACCATTCCCGCATTGGATTGCATTATTGAAACCAGCGCATCCCTTGGTGTAGAAGAACTAATCATTGGAATGGCGCATCGAGGTCGCTTAAATGTTTTGGCTAACATTATTGGCAAAACGTATGAACAAATTTTCAATGAGTTTGAAGGAAATGCTATTCCTGACATTAGCTTTGGAAGTGGCGATGTAAAATATCATTTAGGCTTTTCTTCGCAGATTCAAACAGATTCCGGTAAGATGGTGCAATTAAAACTTGCACCCAATCCCTCACATCTTGAAGCAGTTGATCCCGTGGCATGTGGTTTATCCAGAGCAAAAGCTGATATATTGTACCATTCTGATTATGATAAGATACTGCCTATTTTGATTCATGGAGATTCCGCAATTGCTGGTCAAGGTATAGTTTATGAAACGATCCAAATGTCTCAATTACCTGGATACTATACGGGTGGCACGATCCATTTTATAATTAATAATCAAATTGGATTTACAACAGACTTTGACGATGCGCGTTCTTCAACGTATTCAAGTTCTGTAGCATCCGTAATACAGGCACCTGTTATTCATGTAAACGGCGATGATCCTGAAGCAGTTTATTATGCCGCAAAATTAGCAACTGAATATCGCCAACAATTTAATTCGGATATTTTTATTGATATGGTGTGTTATCGGAGACACGGACACAATGAAGGCGATGATCCAAAATTTACGCAACCGGGGATGTATGAGATTATCAGTAAACATCCAAACGTACGTGAACTTTACATCAAAGAATTGGAATCACGTGGAGATCTTCAAGCCCAGCTGGCTCAGGATATGGAAAAAACCTTTTGGAATTTGCTTCAGGAACGACTGGACCAGGTAAAACAAAACCCTTTACCTTATACCTATCAAGAGCCCGAGCTGGCTTGGAGAAGTTTGAAAAATAAGATAGAAGCCAAAGATTTTGATAAAAATCCAGATACTGGAATTTCTATGGAACAAATCAAGTCTCTTTTAAATTCCATACTTGAAATTCCAAAAGATTTTAACCCTTTACCAAAAATAAAAAGACTCTTCCAAAATTGGGAACAACTCATATCTACTAATAAAACGGATTGGGCGCTCGCTGAATTATTGGCTTATGCCAGTTTATTGGTTGAAGGAAAAAATGTGCGACTGAGTGGGCAGGATGTAAAAAGAGGTACGTTTTCACATAGACATGCCATCTTATTTGATGCGATCACAAATGAAGATTACAACAGATTATCAAAATTGTCTGATCAACAAGCCCATTTTTTTATTTATAACTCATTATTATCTGAATTTGGCGTACTGGGATTTGAGTATGGATACTCTTTAGCCTCACCCAATCAATTGGTGATTTGGGAAGCACAGTTTGGAGATTTTGCAAATGGCGCTCAGGTTATTACAGACCAGTTTATTACAACTGCGCAAAGTAAATGGAATCGAATGAGTGGACTGGTCTTATTGCTACCCCATGGATATGACGGGCAGGGCCCCGAACACTCTTCAGCCAGACTTGAACGGTTTTTACAAAATTGCGCTGAACAAAATGTTGTAGTAGTAAATGTGAGTACGCCTGCCAATTTTTTCCATCTTCTAAGACGACAATTGCTTTGGAATTTTAGAATTCCACTAATTGTTATGTCGCCAAAATCTTTGTTCAGACATCCGGAATGTCATTCGCAATTAGAGGAATTTAAAACAGGTAGTACATTCAAAGAAATTCTTGTGGATAAAATATCTTCAGAGGTAAATAGCATTTTACTTTGTTCAGGTCAAATTTATTATGATTTAAAAGCAAAACGCGAAGAATTAAAATTAGAAGATTGCATGATTGTACGCATTGAACAACTCTATCCATTCCCACAAGCTCAGCTAGATAAAATTCTTAACAAGCATAAAACAGCGCGACTCAGTTGGGTTCAGGAAGAACCGGCCAACATGGGCGCTGCCAGCTATATTCAAACAAAACTGAACAAAAATAAATTGGAGATGATTTGCAGACCAGCCAGTGCTTCTTCAGCTGTTGGATTTAAAAAAATCCATGATGCCCAATTGAAAGAGATTCTACAAGCTGCATTTAATTAATATGGATCTTTTTGTAGGAACGAAGTTATCTGAAAGTAAATTTATTCTCAAGGAGAACGAATATCATCATTGTATCCGTGTAACCAGACATAAAGCTGGAGACTTGGTCTTAGTCACCGATTTTAATGGATTAATCTATGAGGGTACACTCACTGAAATTAACCAATCAGAAGCTTATGTTTCAATTAAATCCATTTTTAAAAAAGAAGAAAAAGGAGAACATCGAATCACCATTGCTATAAGTCCTACCCAACAAATGGATCGTTTTGAATGGTTTGTTGAAAAGTCTGTTGAATGTGGAGTTCATCGAATTGTACCGATTCATTGCAAACGAACTGAGAATAACAAAATAAAACTGGATCGCCTGGATAAAATCATTACCAGTTCAGCGAAACAAACCTTGCGCCCATTACGACCTGAAATAAATGAACTGGTTGATTTTAAAATATTTGTCAAAGGATGCGCTTCCTTGTCCCAACGATTTATTGCACATTGCGAGTCAGACTCAAAACTATTTTTAGGAAATACGTACAATCCAAAAGTAGATGCGGTCGTTCTAATCGGACCCGCAGGAGACTTTACATTGGAAGAGATTCAGTTGGCCAAAGAAACCGGATTCATTCCGGTCTCATTGGGAGACTATAGACTGCGAACAGAAACAGCCGGCTTAAGTGCCTTACTCATTTTACAAACAATTCGTAATCAATGAAACATTTATCTACTATTCTACTTGCTCTGATTTTTACCACAGGTTTCATTTCTTTTACACCTAAAAATTCTTTGCCATTAAAACTAGCCTTATTGAAATACAATGGTGGAGGTGACTGGTATGCAAATCCCACCTCTTTGACTAATCTTGCAAAATTTTGCAACAAAGAGCTGCATACAAATTTTGATCCAAACTATGCTACGGTTGAAGTAGGAAGTGTAGAGTTGTTTAATTATCCATTTGTCCATATGACTGGCCATGGCAATGTGGTATTTAGTGATTTTGATGCACAAAATTTGCGAACCTATTTAATAGGTGGTGGGTTTTTACATATCGATGATAATTATGGTTTGAATCCATATGTTCGACCAAGTATGAAAAAAGTATTTCCTGAACTTGATTTTATTGAATTACCTTTTAGTCATCCTATTTATCAACAAAAATTTAATTTCCCTGCCGGTTTACCAAAAATTCATGAGCATGATAAAAAACCACCACAGGGCTTTGGATTGATATACAAAGGACGATTGGTATGTTTTTATAGTTATGAATGTGATCTGGGAGATGGATGGGAAGATCCGGAAGTGCATAAAGATCCTGAAGAAAAGAGATTACAGGCACTTCGTATGGGTGCAAATATTATTCAATATGTATTTATACAATAATCATTGTATCATTTAGGAATCTACCGAAATTAAAACTTTTTAAACCATCGAATCTTTAAATTTCGATAGTAATAAAGCAACTTAATAAGATCTGTTCTTATCTTCCTTTATATTGATGCTGGTTGCTGAAATCAACAGCCACTGGTTTTCCTGCTGCAAATAACACTGTACAAGATAAATACCTGGACTGGTATATCGCATGCTCATGACCTGAGATGTCATTTGATGTTGAATTCCATTTCCAAAATCAATTCTATAAATTTTTTGAGCATCAAATGCGAGATTGTTAATTCTTATAATGCCTCCTACGGTCATATTTCCTTGAATGCTTAGATTTTCAATATGCAACTCGTCTGCCTTCTTCTGTACATTTTCTAACCATAGGTCCTTTGCCTTTAACTTACTGTAATCGACTTGAGAATTCCCTTGAAAATTAGATTCAGAAGGTGAAAGAATAGATTTACCTAATACCAGATAACTGCCAGTTAAACCAATGACTGCAATTAATAATGCTAAGAGCAAGTCTTTGGAGGGCTCCTGTATAAGTCCCTTGCGAAGATTTTTTAGTGTTTGAACAGCTTGTTCCATATCAAGATTATTGGGAGTTACAAAGTTACTAAATTTATATTATAATATTGATAACCAATATTTTACAAATTATAAATATATTTAATTTAAAATCAAGGCTTTATAAATTTGCATCCTTTATATATAGTTTTTAATAATTTATGCTGGGCTTGAATTGTGTCTATCTTTACAGCCTAAAATGTGCAGTATGGATTGGATAAATCAGTTGATTGATTTTATTTTACATATAGATAGTCATTTGTCGGAACTCGTTGCGACCTATGGAATCCTGATCTATATTATTTTATTTCTAATTTTATTTTGTGAAACAGGATTAGTCATAGCACCTTTTTTGCCAGGAGATTCCTTATTGTTTGCTGCTGGGACGATGGCTGCTACAGGTAATATGAACCTTTTTGTTCTGTGTTTAATTTGTATTCTTGGTGCTGTATTAGGAAATCAAGTCAATTTTACAATTGGAAAATATTTTGGACCCAGAATTTTTGAGAAAGATCGAAAATACATTCGCAAAGATTATCTGGATAAAACACATTTGTTTTATGAAAAACACGGCGGAAAAGCACTCATTATAGGCCGATACATTCCATTTATTAGAACCTTTGTTCCATTTGTTGCGGGCATTAGTCAAATGGATTCGTATAAATTTACTGTGTACAATGTAGCAGGTGCATTATTATGGATAATTCCTGTTGTAGGTGTTGGTTATTTATTTGGAAATATTCCTGTAGTAAAAGAAAATTTCTCTATTATAGTTTTAGCAATTCTGATTCTATCCGTTTTGCCTATGTTAATCGGTTTAATTTCTGCATGGATACATTCAAAAAAATAGCAACAATATGATTTCTAAACTTAGTAAATTCCAAAAATTATTTTTATGGATTGCCAGTGGTTGCGCATTAGTCTCGTGTATTCTGTTTTTTATAGATCTTGATATTTCCGATCAAGTTACAGGATCTTTACGGTGGTTAGGAATTTGTGTACTTATACTCTATGCATTACCTAAAAAAAGTCTGACCCTTTGGATTTTTGTCAGCATGTTAATTGGCGCTGAAATTGGTTATGACTTTCCGGCAATCGGAATAGAATTAAATATTTTTAGCAAAATTTTTATTAAATTAATTAAATGCATTATTGCCCCATTGTTATTTGGGACTTTGATTGTTGGGATCGCTGGACACTCTAATACACAACAGGTGGGACGACTAGGCTTAAAATCGCTTATCTATTTTGAAGTTGTTACAACACTAGCGCTTATTATCGGATTGGTTGCGATCAATATTAGTAAAGCCGGAGTTGGTATTCAGGCATTAAACAATTCTGAAAAACTTCCTGAAGTTGCAAAAGCACAGGGTTGGAAAGATATTGTAATGCATATTTTTCCTGAAAATTTTATAAAATCGATCGCTGAAGGTCAAGTGTTGCAAATAGTAGTATTCTGTGTTCTTTTTGCAGTTGCCTTAATGAAAATAAAACATGAAAAGAAAAAACCCATATTGGATTTTGCTGAATCCCTTTCAGCAGTCATGTTTAAAGTTACAGATTTGATCATGTATTTAGCGCCATTTGCTGTTGCAGGTGCAATTGCTTATACCATTGCCAATATGGGTATTGATGTTTTAAAAAACCTACTCTTGTTGCTTGCAACCTTGTATTGTGCATTGTTTGTTTTTATACTTGGTGTCTTACTCCCTATTGCGTTGTTTTTTAAAATTCCTATCAAACGCTTTTTATCCCATGCAGCCCAACCCGTTACCATAGCATTTGGAACTGCCAGCTCAGAAGCAGCATTACCAGTAGCGATGGAGAATATGGAAAAATTTGGAGTCTCCCGAGAAGTTGTGGCTTTTGTATTACCAACAGGTCTAAGTTTTAATTTGGATGGCTCAACACTCTATCTCGCGTTGGCAACTATTTTTGTTGCACAAGCTGCTGGAATCGAGTTGAGTATTAGTCAGCAAATCATTATGTTACTCACCTTGATGTTGACCAGTAAAGGAGTTGCAGGGGTCGCTCGCGCATCTTTGGTAATACTTGCAGGAATGGCTGCCAGTTTTGGTTTACCTGATTGGCCCATCGCCGCTATACTAGGAATTGATGCTTTGATGGATATGGCACGCACTGCTGTAAATACCTTAGGCAATTGTTTAGCTACCGCAGTGGTAGGTAAATGGGAAAATGAACTTCATATTCCTAAATCCGGAGATCGCTGGCAGGAAATAGATCATCCTATTTAATTAAGAGTAGCCTCTAGGAGCAAATTGAGGACTTTGGTTTAATCCTTAATTCCAACGATGCGCCTTTTAAATTTATCGATTTGATCCCGATTATTTTCTGGTTGAGGTTGTGATTTATCCATCATTAATTTTCCGGAGCTATCTCTCAGCATAAATTTAAATACGATATCATCATCAGAATTCAAATTATTGCCTGTAGCACCATACCTTAAATCATAATAAATTAAAGTTCCAGAATCTTTAGCAGACAATTTATAAAAATCATTACTAAACCAGGGAAGGCATTTCGCAACATCTTGATCTCTATAAGGATTAAACAGCGAGTGATTCCCATTCACGGTAGCCAATGGACCTATTGTATCTTCTTCATCAAAAATGGAATAGTATGCATAATGATACTGATCTCCCTTTTTAGCAATATTAAACCAGAGGAAATTATTTAATATGGTAGGAACCGTCATATACTTTTCACATTCAATTTGATTCATTTTTAAACTGTTCTCAAATAATGTATCAATCTTCTGTTTGTTGTAAAGGGTAAAAACAAAATAAATCGAACTGACGATTACGGCTGTTCGATAAAAATACCTTCTCCAGATGCTCAGTCGATTTTGCAAAGCAGCTAATAACAAAAAAACTGCAAACGGAATTGTATAGAATGGATCTGCAATGGATACACTGGAAATCGCTACCCTGACATCGCTAAATGGCCAAAAAAGGCGCGTTCCAAAGGTTGTAAACATATCTAAAATGGGATGTGTGAAAATGGCCCAGAAAAACAAATGGATCCACTCCCATTTTGATGCTTGTTCAACTACATTGACTTGTTTAAAAACCTGCTGGTATCTGTAGTAAAAAAACAGGATTCCTAAGCTGCTAAAAAATAAAATACTCCACCACGCGATCCCTCCGGTAAATAAATTAGCAAGTAATGTAATCAGGATACTTACAAAAACAAAAAGTAACAGTCCGATTGAATATCCGGCAATTTTCCATGCCCGTCGTTCTGGCCAATTCCTGTCGTACAATTTCTTAATTAAGGGCCCTAAAATAAAGGGTACAACGCAGGCAAATAACAAAGAGTGCATCGGTCCTCTGTGAAATGCTAAAGCAGTTAAAGGGTCTGAAACCAAATTGGCGACAACATCCAAATCGGGTATCGTTCCGGCAATTCCTCCCCAAATCATGGCGCGGTTTCCTATTTTTTTACCCAAAACTGCTTCTCCGCAAGCTGCGCCAAGAATTACCTGAGTTATTGAATCCATGTTACTTTTTAAATGCTTTGATTAATAGAACATGCGGAAGGCTCGTATGTTCTAATTCAAATCTAAATCTATTTTTACCAATAGGATTTAAATTTGGAAAGCAATTGTAAGGAGAATAATCTATCTCATTTAATTGTTTGATTTCAAGTTTGTTTTTCAATAAAACGCCAATGATTTCATCTATTGAATGAGACCAAAAATGCGACTTAAATGTTGATGGATCATTCACTTCTGCATAACTTCCTGTTTCAATTTCGGTATATGGTTTTCTTAAATTGTAATAAGAATATCGAATTTCTTTGGAATTAAAATCAAATAAATAAAGTAATGGGTGGAAATCCGCAAAATAAAACATGCCATTTTTATGGAGTGATTTTGCAATTACATAAGCCCATTGATCTAAATCCGGCAACCAACAAATGGTACCATAACTTGTAAAGACAATATCAAATAAACCAAGTCCTAAGTCTAAAACATCGAGCACATTCGACTCATAAAAACTACCATTCAATTTTAATTGTTCGTTTAAAGATCGTGCTTTTAAAATAGCCTCTCTGGAAAAATCAATACCAACGCAATCGGCACCCAAACGACTTAATGAAAGCGTATCCATTCCAAAATGACATTGAAGATGCAAAAGACGCTTTCCCGAAACATCTCCTAATTCTGTTTGTTCTATCTCAGTTAGACTATTATTCCCATTTAAAAATCCATTTAAGTCATAGAATGATGACTTTTCATGAATTGCAACACGCTTATCCCAGGATTCACTATTTTCATCAAAATAAGCCTGATCTAAAAACCGTTTCTCTGTCATACACTGAATTCATTAAATTTGCCTAAAATTAAAAACCATGGAAGAACAAAATAACCAAAACCAATTAAATATTGAGTTAACTGAAGAAATAGCAGAAGGTATTTATTCGAATTTAGCCATTATATCACATTCTCATTCCGAATTTGTAGTTGATTTTATAAGGTTGATGCCAAATGTACCTAAAGCAAAAGTAAAATCGCGCATCGTGCTCACACCGCAGCATGCCAAAAGACTTTTAAAAGCACTCAATGATAATTTATCTAAGTATGAAAATCAATATGGTGTAATCCTTGATCCTGAACCTCAAATGATGCCACCGATGTCATTTAATACGCCTACTGCTCAAGCTTAATTGTCAGGTAACTCTATACGATTCCTCTAGGTTCCAGCGCTTTCAGCTTGCTAAAATTAAAGGAAGATTTTCTATAGTTTAAACAATATCGTTGCCTTTGCATGGTTGTTTAGGGAGACCATTAAAACAATAGCCCAGGGTTACTATTCCCGCCTGGATACCCCATATGTTGAAAAGCCTTTGGAGTTGCAATGCGGCCTCTTGGAGTGCGTTGAATAAACCCTTCCATTATTAAAAAGGGCTCATGAACTTCCTCAATCGTTCCAGCTTCTTCCCCAACAGCTGTGGCTATGGTTGATAAACCAACCGGACCCCCATTAAATTTTTCAATAATTGAACTTAATATTCGATTGTCCATTTCATCCAAACCTAAGCTGTCTACATTTAAAGCATTTAATCCGAAAGAAGCGATTTCTGCAGTCAGGTTTCCATTTCCTTTAATTTGAGCAAAATCACGAATCCTTCGCAATAGTGCATTAGCAATTCGAGGAGTGCCTCTGCTTCGGCGGGCAATTTCCTGAATGCCTTCTTCTTCAAATGGAATTTGCAAAATCTGAGCGGAACGCCTCAAGATAATTTCCAATTGTTTGTGATTGTAGTAATCGAGGTGGCAGGTAATACTAAATCTAGAACGAAGAGGGGCGGTTAGCATTCCCACACGGGTTGTTGCGCCAATTAAGGTAAATGGATTTACATTAATCTGGATTGACCGGGCACTTGGACCAGTATCTATCAAGATATCGATCCGATAATCCTCCATAGCAGAATAGAGGTATTCTTCAACTACCGTATTCAGTCGGTGTATTTCATCTATAAACAGAACATCCCCTTCTTGCAGATTTGTCAGCAATCCTGCCAAATCTCCAGGTTTTTCGAGCACCGGACCAGAACTCATTTTTAAATCAGACCCTAATTCATTGGCAATGATATGTGATAAGGTTGTTTTTCCTAAACCTGGTGGCCCATGCAATAAGACATGATCCAAAGCTTCGCCTCTTAGTTTAGCTGCTGCAATAAAAATTCTTAAATTATCTACAACCGATTCCTGACCGGTAAAATCAAGTAATTCTTTAGGACGTAAGGCCCGTTCGACTTGCTTGTCATCGATATTCAGATTTTGGGCATCTCCATCCAGATTTGGGTTACGCATCGTGATTTTCTCCTAAACTTTCTGCAAAAATACAGTTTTCAACAGGCAAATGCCAATAACACCTTGAATCTAGGTAAATTATGTCTTTAATAAATTGCTAATAGACGTCTTCATCCTGAATCTAAAGACCATCTTAGCTATTTTTGTCGCCTAAATTATAAAAATATGAACGCAACAAAAATTACGATTGCTAATGGAAAGTTGAATGTACCGGATCATGTAATTATTCCTTTTATTGAAGGAGATGGAACGGGCCAGGATATTTGGGCTGCCTCTGTCCGTGTATTTGATGCTGCCGTTGACAAAGCATATCAGGGAACGAGAAAGATCAGTTGGAAAGAAGTATTAGCCGGTGAAAAAGCATTTAATCAAACGAAAAATTGGTTACCCGAAGAAACTTTGGATGTAATTAAGGAATGTCTGGTTGCTATAAAAGGACCTTTGACAACACCCGTTGGTGGTGGCATCCGTTCTTTAAATGTGGCTTTGCGTCAACAGCTTGATTTATATGCTTGCGTTCGTCCGGTACGCTGGTTTGAAGGAGTTCCATCACCAGTTAAAGAGCCTCATAAAGTTGACATGACCATCTATCGGGAAAACACAGAAGACATTTATGCAGGGATTGAATTTCAGGAAGGAACAGAAGATTCAATAAAATTTATGGATTGGCTAAAAACCAATTTTCCTGATAAATTTAAAAAAATCCGTTTCCCACAATCTACTGGTATTGGTATCAAACCAGTTTCAAAAGAAGGAACGTTTCGCTTAGTACGCGCTGCCCTTGAATTTGCAATTAATAATAAACGCAAATCTGTTAGCCTTGTACACAAAGGAAACATCATGAAATTTACTGAGGGAAGTTTTATGGATTGGGGTTACGAATTGGCAAAAACTGAATATGGCGCAGAATTATTAGATGGAGGACCTTGGATGAAATTACCCAATGGGATTATCATTAAGGATGTCATTGCTGATGCTTTTCTTCAACAAATTTTATTGCGTCCTGAAGAATACGATGTAATTGCTACCTTAAATTTAAATGGAGATTATATTTCAGATGCTTTAGCCGCACAAGTCGGTGGAATCGGTATTGCTCCAGGTGCAAATATTAATTATACAACCGGACATGCCATATTTGAAGCTACGCATGGAACTGCCCCTAAATATGCCGGATTAGATAAAGTAAATCCTAGTTCAGTGATCCTGTCAGGAGTAATGATGTTTGAATATATGGGCTGGAATGAAGCTGCTCAGCTTATAATAAACGGATTAGAAAAAGCAATTCGGACCAAGCGGGTGACTTATGATTTTCATCGATTAATGGAAGGTGCAAGTTTATTAAAGTGCAGTGAATTTGGGGATGAAATCATTTTAAATATGAATAAATAAGGTGTTCAATAAAGTGCAAAAAAAAATCCTACCGGAATCCGGTAGGATTTTTTTTTTGTTTGGATATGAATTATCCTTTTGGGGTTAACACATTTCCTTCACTTTTAGGAAGTGTTTGTTCTTCATCTGATGAAATATTTCCTTTGATGGTAACTCGGGTTTCTTCATCACTTTCATTTGTAGAAACGCTTACAGATTTGTTGATTGGACCAACGCGCTGTGTGTCGTATCTGATTTCAATTACTCCTTTTTCACCTGGCATAATTGGATCTTTTGGCCAAGTTGGAACGGTACAACCACAACTTCCACGTGCACTTTTAATGATTAAAGGCTCCGTACCAGTGTTAGTAAATAAAGCCTTACGTAATGGGTCAGATCCTTTTTTGATTTCGCCGTAATCGATTACAGTTGCCTCCCATTGAAGATGCGGCCCTCCTGTTTTTGCTGGTGTTGTATTAGACGCTGGAGCTGCAGTCTGAGCAGACAGATATCCTACACAGAAAACCATTGCAATAAGAGATAAAATGTTTTTCATGTATTTAATTTTTTTATTGATTACAAATTTAACGATATTCATACCGTATCTAGTTACAAAAATACCAAAATTGTGTGTTAAGTCCGTGTTAAATATGAATTATCGAATTTTATCATATATTCAAATAACAGTAAATCAAGCATTAATCCTGGATTTTCACATTCCTTAAAACGAAGTTAAAGCTGTACTCAGCCAAAAATATTGAGGCCGTTTCAAACATTAAATAGGACTCAATTGTCAATAAAAGTTAAAGACCATTGCGTCATACTCAAATCCCCAGAACGCTTGTTTCGTTTATTGGATTATTTTTGTAGCTGAAACCAAGGATATGCAGATTCTGGAACCCATTCAAGCTTTACTCAATTCCGTAAAAGGAAAATATGCTGATTTTAAACAGGAATTGATTAAAGATTTTTGGATTTGTCAGGTCAGCAGGGAATGTTCGATTGCAGGCAGAAAAGAAGTGCTAACCGGTAAGGCAAAATTTGGAATTCTTGGAGATGGCAAAGAAGTCCCGCAAGTTGCGATGGCTAGGGCATTTCAAAAAGGGGATTTTCGATCAGGCTATTACCGGGACCAAACTTTTATGATGGCTATCGGGCAATGTACCATTAAAGATTTTTTTGCCCAACTGTATGCAGACCCTTACAATGATCCCTTTAGCAAAGGTCTTCAAATGAATGCCCATTTTTCATCTGAATTAATTGATTCGCAGGGTAATTGGTTAAACCATACCGAACGATTTAATATTTCATCTGACATTTCAAGTACTGGTGGCCAAATGGCGCGTGCATTTGGACTGGCGTTTGCATCCAAATATTACAGACAACATCCAGAACTTTCTCATAATTCCAATTTTTCCAAATCAGGAAATGAAGTTTCTTTTTGTACCATTGGCGATGCATCCACTTCTGAAGGCGTGTTTTGGGAAACGCTTAATGCAGCAGGTGTTTTACAAGTTCCTTTAGCTGTTTCAGTATGGGATGACGGGTACGGTATATCGGTACCCATTGAATTACAAACAACGAAAGGAAGTATCTCCAAAGCAGTTGCTGGTTTTGAATCAGAAGGGCCGGCTCAAGGAATAAAAATTTTTACAGCAAAAGCATGGGATTACGCTGAGCTGGTAAGCACTTATAAAAATGGGATTGAATATGTTCGTACCCATCATATGCCTGCCTTATTTCATATTCAAGAAGTGACCCAACCTCAAGGGCATTCAACTTCAGGTTCACATGAGCGTTATAAATCGAAATCCCGAATGGAATGGGAAGTAGAAAATGATTGCATTAAAATCATGGCCGATTGGTTATTGTCTAAAAACATTTTGGATGCAGCCAAATTGGAAGAAATTAAAGAGTTGGCTAAACAACATGTAAAAGAAGAAAGACAAAAGGCCTGGCAAAATTATTTGCAACCCATTTTAACATTAAAAAATGAGCTTCTTGAAATTTGTAATGAAAATCAATTATTACATGCTTCCAACGAATTAAATTCACTCAAGGAGCCTGGATGGAATGAATTGGTAGAAATTGCAAGAAATACACAACTGACTGCTATAAATCAAAGTCAAAAAATTAAATTGAAAGAATGGATCGATAAGCAATTTAAAGAAGCAGATGTTGTATTTCATAAAAACCTGTATTCTCAAACAACTGATTCAGCAATCCAGGTTACAGAAGTTGAAGCAGTTTACTCATCAGAATCAAAAGAAGTGAATGGATATCAAATCCTCAATCAATTTTTTGATACGTGTTTAGCATCAGATAACCGCATTCTTGCTTTCGGTGAAGACGTTGGACAGATTGGCGATGTGAACCAAGGTTTTATGGGTTTACAGGAAAAACATGGTATTAGCAGGGTTTTTGATACAGGTATCCGAGAATGGACCATTGTCGGTCAAGCCATAGGCAGTGCCATGCGGGGCTTAAAACCCATAGCAGAAATTCAATATCTGGATTACATCGTGTACGCACTTTCCCCTTTAATGGATGACCTGGCAACCCTCAGATACCGATCCGGCGGATTACAAAAAGCACCTGTCATTATAAGGACCAGAGGCCATCGGTTGGAAGGGATTTGGCACTCCGGTTCACCAATTGGAATGTTGTTGCATTCACTTCGCGGTATATATATTTGTGTGCCAAGAAATATGACACAAGCAGCAGGAATGTATAACACGCTTTTAAAAAGTGGCGATCCAGGGTTAGTCATTGAATGTTTGAATGGATACCGCTTAAAAGAAAAGCTTCCTGATAATTTAGATGAATTTACACTTCCTTTAGGTAAAGTTGAAATACTGACTACAGGTAAAGATATTACGCTGGTTACCTATGGATCCTGTATTCGAGTTGCACAAAAAGCTGTTGAAAGACTATTAGAATTTGGTATTGAAATTGAATTAATCGATATCCAAACTTTACTGCCATTTGATCGCAGTGCAACCATATCAGAATCACTTAAGAAAACCAATAAATTACTTATAGTCGATGAAGATGTGCCAGGTGGTGCCAGTGCTTACATGTTACAACAAATATTAGAACAACAAAACGGTTTTAAGTTTTTGGACAGTCCGCCTCAAACAATAACCGGAAGAGATCATCGATCACCCTATGGAAGTGCCGGAGATTATTTTTCCAAACCAGGTGTTGAAGATATTATTGAAACTGTTTTAAAAATGATGCATGAATACGATCCATCAAATTATCCAGAATAAATTCCAATTACTCAATTGATAATTAGACTGCGTGCAGGAACCAAATCATACAAATCGTTTATTGGTAATAATTCCAACGTATAATGAAATCGAAAACATTGAATCGATTTTACAAACCATTATGCAATTAGAGATTCCCGTGGAAGTGTTGGTCGTGGATGATGGTTCACCGGATGGAACTGCTGCTGCAGTTATAAAATTTCAAAATCAATTTCCAAACAGGATTCACATTCTAGAACGAACAACAAAATCGGGTTTAGGAAGAGCCTACATTGCAGGATTTAAATGGGCATTGGAGCGCGATTATGAATTCATTGCAGAAATGGATGCCGATTTTTCGCACCCGCCAGATAAATTAATCGAACTGTATAAAGCATGCACCTCAAAAACGGCTGACCTAAGTATCGGTTCGCGTTATGTTAAAGGAGGCGGAGTGATTAATTGGCCTAAATCCAGACTTTACCTTTCCAAAGGAGCTTCTATCTATGTACGCATGATAACCGGTATGAACATAAAAGATCCAACCGCAGGTTATGTTTGTTATTCTCGACATGTATTAAATTCAATAAACCTGGATAATATTCGTTTCATTGGATATGCATTTCAAATTGAAATGAAATACGCTGCACATAGACTTGGTTTTAAAATGAAAGAAATTCCAATTCAGTTTCCAGACCGAATTCGAGGAAAATCAAAAATGAATATTTATATTATTAAAGAAGCATTGTCCGGAGTTTTGACCATGCGATTTTTAAGATCTGCAGCAGATTACAAAAAATAAGCTCACTTTCTACCAAAATCTGCAGGATTCTCCCCCCATTGTTCGGTATTCCACTTTAATATGGGATTGTTGTATTTGTTTTCATTTAACCATTTAACCGCTCTTTGAATTAAATCGTATAATATCTGATTTCTATTCGAAAAGACCAATTTGGTATTTGGATGTTTAAGTTTTACCCAGTTGATTGCAATTTTAGAATCTGAGTAAATAGCTGTTTGATCCTTTTGAGCTTTCTTTAATAAAGCCAATGCATGCACGATCGCCAAAAATTCACCCACATTGTTGGTCCCTTCTGCAAGTGGGCCTACATGAAATAATTTTTCGCCACTAAATGGATTGACACCTTGATATTCTAAATCACCGGGATTCCCACTGCAAGCAGCATCCACTACAACACTCCCTGGCTTTATTTCATTTTGCCAGTTGCCCTGACTTACTTTGGATTTCCGAAGTTGGGGTCGTTCTTCATATGCTCCTAAATAAGCCTCCTCTGCTTGTGATTTACTTGAAAAAGCTTTGTATTTTGCATTTGGAAAATTTTTAACCTGAGCAAGACAATCAGCCCATGAATCATAGATTCCCGGTTGATTCCCATGCCATACAACATAATATTTTTTAGATTTTACCATTTAATGCTGATGGAATTTATAGATACACATGCACATTTATATTTGAAGGAATTTACAGAAGATCGAACACAGATCATTCAACGGGCTTTAGAATCAAAAGTAACCAAAATTGTATTACCTAATATTGATTTTATCAGTTATCAGGATCAACTAAATCTTGCTAAAGAATTTCCTGGAATTTGCTATCCTACCATTGGATTGCATCCTTGTGATGTAAAAGAAAATTACATGACAATTCTTGATTCCATGGAACTGGAATTTAGCAATACGCAATTTATTGCCATTGGAGAAACTGGAACCGATGCCTATTGGGATTTGAGTTTTTGGGAGAATCAAACCAAATCTTTTAGCAGACAACTTGAGTGGGCCAAAACATTACAACTTCCTATAATAATTCATTCAAGAGAAAGTATTCCTCAAAACATCGAATTGGTATCAAAACATCAGGATGGTAGTTTAAGGGGAGTGTTTCATTGTTTTACAGGTGACCTAACTCAAGCAAAACAAATTATTAATTTTGGTTTTCTTTTAGGCATTGGAGGAGTTGTAACCTATAAAAATTCTGACTTAAAAAATATTATTGCTGAAATTGGATTAGAACATCTTGTTTTAGAAACCGATTCCCCTTTCTTAACTCCCGTACCTTTTAGAGGAAAACGAAATGAATCTTCTTACATACCAATCATAGCAGAAAAAATTTCTGAAATACTTGATCTTTCTCTGGAAACTATTGCAATTAAAACAACTGAAAACGCAGAAGGCCTTTTCCATTTTGAGAACTATGCAACTACCTACGAAAATCTCTAATTAAAATATCCCAACGTTATGTTGCTAAATAAATGTAATAACAATTTAGGATTTTGAAATTCATATTAATGCATATTGTTGATAAATTATAGATCTAGAATTTTAATATTCAAATATAGATTATAACAATAATATCTTCAAAACGAACATTATTAAATTCAAGAATAATTAAGATCTAAACAAATTGATTTTCAATCTTCTTGAAGATTTCCAAGTTGCTGTAAATAAGATAAATTACTATTTTCTTGAAGGTAATCTTCAAACTGAGAAAACTCAATTTTTGGGCTGCGACTACTTCAGAACTTTCGCTTAACTATAAATCAGATTACAAATATTAAATGTAATCATTCTTAAAGCCCTTTTTTTTGCGGAAGGTCAGGGATTCGAACCCTGGGTACCCTTTTGGAGTACACACACTTTCCAGGCGTGCCAATTAAACCGCTCTTGCAACCTTCCAGAACCGCAAAATTATAACTAATTTCTATAACGGCATCCTATTCTTTGCAACCAATTTGAGTGTACCCTTTTAATTGGATCGTTTAACAAATCGTTTGTATCCGATCTGATCCCGGGCTTTAACATTTAAAATATATACACCAGCTTGCAAAGACTCCAAATCAAGTGATTTTTGTTGACTCTTCAATAAGGTCTTTCCATATAAGTCCAATATTTGGGTTTCTATTACGGTTTCCTGACAAATTACCCGAATTTTATTTACAACCGGATTTGGACTCACTTCAAATTCTAAAGGATGAACTTGCTTGCTAGCCACCAATGAAGCATCAACAAATGCAAAATAACCCGGAGTTACTCCAGCTTCAAAAAGGTATTTCTCATCAAATTGCTCATCATATACATGTACTTTTCCAGATGTTTTAAAATCTGTTTCACCTGCACATAATAATTTTGTTATTGGATCATAATTCATTCCATAAAAACTACGACCGAGGTCTTTATAAAAACCTGATTGCTTAAATGCAATATTAAACTTACCGACATCTGTTTTATTAATTTCCTGATATAAAATTGACTCACCAGTTAAAACAGACGTCCCGCATAATGAATTCACATTACTTAAATTATAAGTCTCTACTCCGGAATTTTCCAAATCAATCAAGCTAACTGAACTTCCATTGAAACTTTTGTTATTTAGGCTCAATAACAAATTATCCTTTAACATTAGATTTTCAGGATTCTTCCCTTCCAAACCTAAATCAACAATGGACTCAACTTTCAATAAATTCAAATTCACTTTAATAATTTTGCCAACTTCATTTCCAAAATCAAATCCGTTGTTTACCGCAATGTATGCATTGTCATCCTTTATAACTATGGACTCCGTTGTGTAGGGCAAATCAGTTGCAGGTATTTCAAATAATAATTTGAATGAGTTCTTATTATATATTTGAACATATGCATCCAATTTATTAAGATACTCGCCTCTGGTTACTATCAACAGGTCCTTATGGATTGCAAGTTTTCTAACCCCTTCCAAATCCATTGAAGCCAGTAACTGACGATTCAATAAGTCAAATTTCAAAATCCGTTGATCTGCTGCTACCCAGTAATTCGATTGATCTAAAATAATATCTGAGGCAAAGCGAGCATTTTCAATAATATTTAATTGTTGGTAACTGTTTGAATTCAAATCAAATACTCCAACGGTTACTGGAACCAATATTTTTCCGGAAGTATAATCATAAGAGCCCTCATTTAATACTAATATTTCTTTTAATTGGCTAGTAGCTAATAAATTATAAATTAAATTTATACCTAATATTAATAATAATTTACATTTCATAAGTGTACAATTTCCACAAAGATAAACCGCTGAATTCTAAAATACGAATCCAATCAGGCTTTCACGGGATATGAGGTTGAAACCAATCCATTACGGATTTTGTCTAATTTCTTTTGAAGTATTTTTCGCCGAATCGGACTGATTTTATCGATAAACAAAATACCTTCAATGTGGTCATACTCGTGTTGAATAATCCGAGCATTCATATCATCATACACTTCTGTATGTTCCTGGAAGTGTTCATCAAAATACCTGATTTTTAAATTAGAAGGTCTGTTAACTTCAGCATTCAATTTAGGAATACTTAAACAACCTTCCTCAAATCCCCAGATTTTCCCAGTTTCTTCGAGAATCTGTGCATTTATAAAAACTTTCTTGATTCCTTTTAGGGCATCTTCCTTTTCATAATATGCTGTAGAATCTACCACAAACAATCGAATCGCTAAACCGATTTGTGGAGCAGCCAATCCAACACCTTTTGCAAAATACATGGTTTCCCACATATCTGCTATTAGTTTTTGAAGCCCTTCATAATCACTTCGAATGTCCTGTCCTTTGAGTTTTAGAACAGGTTTTCCGTATAAATAAATTGGAAGTACCATTTTCTATTAAATATGTCCTAAATATTTTTGCAAAATTAAAACTGCACTCAGTTTGTCTATTGTTGATTTGTCTCTTCGCTGTGATTTTCGCATTCCAGACTTAAACATAATTTCCATTGCCTGGATTGAAGTTTTTCGTTCATCAAATAATATTACCTGCATTGTTGGAAAACTATCTTCCAAAGTTTTCTTAAATTTAATAACAAGCTCACCCATTTGATTCACTTGATTTGAATTTGTTGCCGGATACCCCAAAACGAGTTTTTCTACTTCATTGTTTTTAAAATAGTTCTGCAGATAATCCAACAAACTTACAGTGGGTACCGTATCCAATCCATTGACAATGATGCACAGCGGATCGGTAACAGATAATCCCGTTCGCTTAAGTCCATAATCAATGCCAACAATTCTGCCCATAGCTATAAAGCAAAATTAAGCTTAAATTGTTTAATAAAAAAAAAGACCCCCTTCGCAACGTTTGCGAAGAGGGGTCCCATCCCAAAAACAGTAAACTCTTTAGAACAAAACGAATTTAGCCTTACTTGATAACAATCATTCTCTTGGTTGCCGTAAAACCGGCTGCATCAATTTGATAGAATAACACACCGGTTACTCCTAATTGCGCATTTGCGATTTCTATACTATTGTATCCTTTTACTGCTTTTAGATCCGATTTAAATAAGACCTTACTATTAAGATCATAAATCGTAAGTGTTGCAGGAGCTGCTTGAGACAACTCGAAGCCAATAGTTGTGAAATCTGAGAATGGATTGGGTTGATTTTGATACAGAATAAGTCCGGAATTACTTTCGATAACTCCTTTGGAATTTCTAAAACCTAAACTGATATCCATATCTTCCGCCTCAGTTGAAAATGCGAGTGCAGAAGTTATTATTGAATTTAATTGTAGTACGTTTGAAACCTGACCTTGTGAAAGAGCGCTGAATTTGAGCGTGAAGATTGCTTCACTTTCATTGAATTCGATATTCTTATTTGAGTTCCAGCTAAAGCTGATATATCCATCATTTGATCTGGAGAGACCTAAATTATCCAGATTAATGTTAGACAAACCTGCTTCAACTCCTTCGAATTCTAATCTGCTTGGATCGTATTTCAGTGTAAACTGATATCCAACCAAATTGGCTTTCTTCTCAATAAATACCGGAATATCAACTGCCTGAGATTTAGCAAATTCACGATCATCTGCAATAAATAAAATCTCATTAGATCCGGTACGAGAAGAAATTCCAGCGTTTAGACCTGCGGATGCATTTCCTGAAACATCTCCAATTTTAACTCCTTTAAAGTCAATTCCATTTACATCTTTATTGAATGGACTGATTGTATAGGTTCTTGGGTAAGTTTCACCTAATACATTCTCATCCGAGTTAATAAAGTTATATTTAGCATCTATAAAAGCCCAGCTTTCATTGTTTGCAAATCGATCCGTTACACCCAGGATTAATCTTCTAAGATCTGTAATATCCTTAGTTGTAATTTTCTTATCGTTATTAACGTCTGCTGCAATGATTTTGTACGGACTTGTTAATGTTTCTATTCCAAGAATGTGTCTTTGAATCTTTACAATATCAGAAGTTGTAACTCCATTCAAAGGATCATTATTCTTACCAGGTGCAACGCTGTAGTTACCATTAGTAAACGGCATGTTGGCAAAAGCAAATTTACCATCAGCTATTGTACGAATGTTTGACATAATTTGCTTAGAAGGTGTCGCATTATCAACCAACAATACTTCAACATCATTCATTGAATTATTATCAGTATTGTTAGAAATCAAACCATTAATAGTTCCTCCGGTAAATGTTCTGCCACAAGCTTTATTATTGTCTTGAATTTCAATAAATGTGCGACAGAATGCCTGATTTCCTGTAAGTCTATCTGTAACCCAAAGTTCAACCGTTTGTTGACCTAAATGTCTGCAATCAAAAACCCGTGAACGAATATTGGTATCACTTGAAAAACTGAGTACAATCGGATTTTTACAAGCACCGTAACTTCCTAAATCGACATCACTTGCCCAAACTTCAATCATACCCCAATCGATCTTACCGTCTCTATTGGTATCAACCGGCATTAAATCGATGGATACTCCATTAATACAATATGGTGTTGGTGCTTTACAATTTATTATTGTAAATAATTTTTCAACTGCAGTTTTATTTCCACAACGATCTTCAAATACATATTTGATTTTGTGTTTACCTAATGGATAGCGTCCACTGGCATCAATTTCATCTCCTACACCACTGCGCACAACATCAAATGTGCCATTGTTATAATAGTCGATTAAATATTCCCATGCAAGTTCGTTTCCTGGTGTACATAAATCGGAACCAAATCCAAGCAAGCTGATATAGCCATTGGTACATGAATCCAAAGTACATACGGTCGTATCTGTGGTCGGAATTACATTAACTAATGGATCATCTAAATTATGTATTTTGATAATTTGTTCGTGGACTGCAAATGGATAGTGGAATCCAGTTTGATCATAGTATCCTTGACACCAATCCAGCGCTTTCCATTTACGGATAATTTTATAACAAGCGTCAGCACCTTGTACAATTCTGAATACATGATCTTCAGAACTTAAACCAACCAAATCACATTTGTCTTCGTTGTGCAAAATAGGCTTACTATTAAGTACTTCTGGAGTTAATGCAGCCAAATCCAAGCACATATATAATGTAGTATCTGCTGGCCACCAAATGTCTTTAAAATCATATGGTGAGTAATTGAAGAATGTAATCACCTGACGACAGGTATCTGATCCGTTTTTATCTTTAACTACCCATGTACGTACGATTGTTCCTACGTTGCATTGGGTTCTGTTGTCTACAGCTGAATGTTCGATTGTAAAATCACAATTATCGTGCGCAAAACCATCGTGGAAGTTGATCGTTTTACTTAAACCATTATATTCTTTAAATGTGATTGAACGCTTATTATTAAAATAAGCTGAGTCTGTTTGGATCAATCCAAAAATTGACAGATCCTTGATATCGAAATGGAAATCACATGCTACTGTCAAATCGATTGGAGCATAACAGGTAGGTTTAATTTTATCCTGTACTTCAACCTGGACCATACAATCATTGTAATTACCATGTTTATCTTTTGCACGGAATACAACCGTGATTGATTTACCAACATCTTCACAACAGAACTCTACATAAGGTCTAAACCACCAAACATTCTGTCCACAAGGTGCCCCATTATCCATTCTCCTAACAAGGAAGGAATCGATATGGCAATCATCATATGAACCATCATCAAATGTTTTAGCATAAACATGCGTTGTTCCGTAAATAGATAAAGACACAACTGTTTCTTTATCACATACTGCAACAGGAGCCGTTTTATCTAAAACATGAACGGTCATTACATCAGAACTTGAATTGTAGCACTGATCATAGACGCGGTATTCAATCACATTATCACCAACAGGAAGTACAACTACTCCACCATTTTTATTGGAGAGAATTCCTCCTGGATACACAACGTCTACACGTACCGGTCCACCGCAACTATCAAATACAACAGCCGGAGGGATGACTACTGTAGATTGACATTTATATCCACCATCAGTAGTAGCATCAAAATCATACGGTGCATGCACATAAGGTGCTTCCCGATCGACAATTTCAAGAATCTGAATACAAATCCGAACGCGTTCGGTATTGCACCACCATTCTCGAATGGTCCACATACGCATGTATTTATGCACACAACCTATTATTCCTAGATCGATGTCTTCATACGTAACAGCAATATTGCAATAGATATCACGCACCGGCCACAGATCAATAGTCTGAGTAGTCACCGGATTTTTTGTTACGGTATCTGTGTATGTTGGAACTCCTGTATAGCTCGGGTCGGGATGGCCATTCTTATCGAGTGGGATTCTGTTATAATAAATATCTTTACAAGAAATCGGACAATTGTTAGCAAGCGTCCAGTTTTTTGGACAATTTACTTTTGCAGTATCAAACCTTCTTAAATAGGTTGTATCAGCACATACTGCTGATTTGTTGCCGCTTTTATCATAAGCAACATACTTCCTGATTACTTCCTTAATAACATTTTCATTACAAGTAATTGGAGTGATAATTTCATCCACTAAGACGATTTTATCAAATGCACAATTATCATAAGCATACGGTATGTAAGCTGATGCGACAAAACAAGGAATGGTATCCAAGGTGCATTCAACTACTGGCGGTAGCTTATCTTCAATTTTGGCGTAACCCCAACAACGATTACCGGATATATTATCCGTTACTTCAACTTTCAATGTTTCACCAATGTATAAACCAGTAACAACAGGCGAACCTGGAATTAACTTGTCATACTTTAATACACGAACACTGAATTGACCATTTCTACAACTTGTAAATGTATCATTCAGCATCATTGCCGGTGTAATTGTTGCCTGACAATTTTGATCCAGTGAAACCTGAATTAAACCATTACAAGCAAGTGAACATTGGGCGTTTAGCGAACTGGTATGAAGCGTCGAAACCAGCCACAAAAGGCAGATAGAAAATATTTGAAAACTTTTTAATCTGCGGAAGTCAAACGTAATATTCGTTTTCTCCATGAGATCCTCTATTTAATTGTTAAAAAATAAGTAATACGTAGTTAGTCCCCATGCAATGCGCACAGGTGAAAAAATCCTTCAGAGAACCTGTATGAAAAGTTTATTAAAATAGAATAAACCTAAATACAGAATAGAAGGTCTAGAATCATTGTTGGGTTGAGAAAAAAATACGCGCTAAAACGTATGCTTTAAAGAGAGGATCTTTATTATTTCTGGGGTTGGAAAGACAATTTCCACAACAAAGGTAGAAATTATATTCAAACTTACAACTATTTGTTAATTATTTTTTTTCAAGCAATTACAAATAGCTATTTGTTGTAATACAATGGCAAAGGTATTTGATAGATATAGATTTTATATACCCAAATATGGTGATATTTAATATTATTAATATATATTATGTATATATTATTATTAATCAATATTTTATGATTAATAATATTTACTTATGCGTTTCCTGGCAGTGGGGTATGCGTTTTTGGAATGGGAACCCCATTTTTCTGATTTATATCCTAGTTTTGATGCTCCTTGGCTATTCTACATAGATAATCTTTCCGTTGTAGCTGTTTTGATTATCTCTTATGGAATAAATATATGTCCCAATTTGAGGTAATTCTTTAGATTCTAATATAAATCCATTCGAGCCTTTTTGAATTGCCAGCTTTCTTTCAAGTACTAACTTTCCGGTCAGATCATATAAGCTAAATGTTCCGGTCTGCGCTGCTTTTGAATTAAAGCCTATCCAAATTCTATCCTTAAATGGATTTGGATCAATTTGCCAATCTGTCAAAGGCTCATTGCTATCGAATACATCTCCATAATTCAAATTGACTTTTAATGGCACATCTGAACTGGGATAAATTTCATTTCTTTCCTGAATATTTAATTGTATACTATTTGAAACAGTATTCTTTTTTTGTGCCTTAAATACCAGACGGATTAGTTTATTCGCTTTGGTTGCTGGCTTTGAATCGGAGTGAATCACAACAAAGCGTAGATTCTTACCATCATACACATACTCATCCTGATGCAATGCCCTCCCGGTTTCTGCACTTAAAAATTCATCAATTCTATAAAGCTCTAAGGAGCTTGCATCTAAATTTAAAGCAATTTGTATGCCTTCAACTTCCATTTCTTTCTTTAATCGAATATCCAGTTGGATTAACTCCCCTTCCTGATACGTTTTGTTGTCAATAATTAAATCAGTATTTCGCAATCTGGATTCGAGTAATTGATAGGAATTAATACCACTGACATCTCCAACTTTAATAGCTTTAAAATTCACAACGGTATCCTGCCATCTTCCCTTCAATGAGATATTCTCGTCAATCAATTCTTCAAGTGGGTATTCAGGATCCTTAAATGTATAATTATCGCGAATAAATCTCCAGGATTTATTACCAGGTACCGCATTGACTTTACCTAATATAATTTTACGCAACCAACTTATATCAGCTGTCGTAATTCTGCTATTGTGATCTACATCTGCTGCGATCCATTCCAAGGGCGAAGTAAATTCTTCAATGCCCAATATATGCCTTTGAATTTTTACTATGTCAAGGGTGCTTAAATCTTCCGGCCAATTTCTGTCTGATTGTGGCTTAATGATATACTCTTGATTGGTGATAATATTATAAAATAAATAATTTCCTAAATCATCAGTTGCTACTTGCTTGTTACAACCTTCCAAGAATACTTCAACCTCTTTCATGGCTCCTTTGGTATGCGACTTGATGAGCCCACTTACGGATCCTATTCTGACTGTAGTTGTACAATAGAAGTTTGGATCCCGGACATGCACCTTTGCCGTACAACTTCCAACATTTCCTGACGAGTCTTTTACAAATACAGCAAAATCAAACGTATCCGGAATGGTTTGAAGATCTGCACAAGTAATGTATTTAATGGTATCATTAGGATTTGAGGCATTAAAGGAAATTTTTAACTGACTCGGAGCAGTACAATTGTCTACATAACTATTAAGCAAACCTCTGGCTGTCAATTGGATGGTATCATTGGAATTCATATCTAAAAACAATACCTTGCAACTTATGCGTGGGTTCTCAAGATCCAATACAATGATTGTAGTGGTATCTTTAATACTTCCACATGAATCTTTAGCTGTAAAAATGACATGCGTAGTTCCAACAGGATAAATTCCGCTGGCATTGGCGCCTCCGTTATTGAATGAATTAGTAATCGTTGCAAAACGAGTACATCCACTTAAACTTGCTGCTACAAGATTTACATATTTATAACAAGAATCCGGTCCGTTTGCAACGGTCGTATCTCTTGCCACACTTAACCTGGATCTTTTTAAACTAACAGAAATAATCCGCTGCGTATCCTTGACCGTTTCTTGCGTACACGCTGAATAAGCAGACCAAACCCGGTCTGTAATTTCACAACTGTCTGCAGTAAACTGAAGTTGAAGGTCAGTATAACTAAAATAAACGCTATTGCAGGTATCCAGTGGATCTATTGGATTACCAAGTGCATTTGGGTTATGACTTACACATTCTGGAACTATTGTATCTCTTGGCCAAATAATATCAGAAGAACTAAACCGGTAATTATTTAATATACTAATAATCTGAGTACAACTGCTATCGGAACTACCATCTGGATAGGTCAAATAAAATTTACGATAGACTTCTCCGTTCTTACAACTATCTATTGCAAGACTATCCCTAAAAGTGCTTGTTATAGAATCCAAACAAGAAGTAACTACATAATAGGCACCTGTTTCACCCAAATCAGTATAATCTACTGAACAAGATATCGTGATATCATTTGGACAACTCGGGGGTGCGACCGGATTTTTATCCTGGACATAAATTTGAATCATACAGAAATTCATATTTCCACTACAATCTGTTGCTTTCAAAACCAACATAATCGTATCCCGAATGTCTTCACAACAAAAATGGACTTCATCACTATACAAGGTATCTTGTGGGTAACCGCATGAAGCAGTCATTCTTCTAATTAATACGGTATCAATACAACAATTGTCTGTAACCAAGCCTCTTGAAGCAACATGTTCTGCAGACAATATTACCTGCCCTCGAGGGTCTAATGACACAACCAATGCAGGTGGGCACACCAATGATGGTGTAATCCGGTCTTTTACCCAGATATATGAAGTACATGTATCCGAATTGCCACATGGATCAATTGCTATATAATTTAAACTGTGCTTACCAGAATCAAGTAAAATGCTTTGACCGGGTCTCAATAAAATACTGCTATCTAATCGAACAACAAGTATCAACAAATTGGAAGGACTGCATGCATCACTGGCATTAAAAACAGGAATGGTGTAATTTACTTTACAACTTGCATACCCTGAAAATAAGATCGTATCTTTTGGGCATATCACATCAGGTCTGGTGGTATCTGATACAAGTATTTCCTGAGTTTGCGAACGAATGGCTTGCGTACACCAATCCATCACTGACCAAAGTCTTCTGATTTTCATCATTCCACCACAAACTATTATTGAATCATCTACATGTGTTACCAATAAATTACATAAATGACTAACGGTATCACCAAACATTAATGGTACACCGGTTGCACTTAAATCAGGATTAGGACAATACACCGTATCATTAACCGGAAAACTTACACTGTCTACGGATGCTTTCTTAAAATAAATATCCTGTATACATACATTTGTATTTCCATAATTATCAATTGCCGTCCATTTTAAATGAACTACTGCCGAATAACGTGTATTTGAACAATCAAATAAACTCAGTGTAAGATCGTAGTATCGATCAACATCCTGATCGCAGTTATCTGTAATTTGTACGAATGGTGAATAATCAAATGTAAATGGGTCATTTGCACATGAAATGGTATCAGCAATACATGTAATTACCGGTTTTAATTTATCCTCAACCTGTATTTGCGTCCAACACATCATCCCATTGGTTGTGTCAATGACCGTTGCTGATAGCTTTTTACCTATGTCATTGCATGTAACAAGATTACTATTCGTTTGATTAATTATAACTTTAAATCCATTATAGGATGGATAATAACCCACTAGCAACATTTGAGGGGTCAATAAAGCTTTGCCAAGTGAGTCCAAAGATATTTGCAAATTCCCTATGCAAGTTATGGCTTGGGCATCGACAGATTGCACTGATAATGGTTTTTCTAATCTGTCTGTTGAAGGCCAATCTTCTGGAATGGCCTTCAAGTCTAAACAGAGTAATAAACCGGAATAAATGAATAGTGTCTTAATACGTTGTACACTTTTCAAAAATTTTGGGATGGGATTTATTAAAAATGTAGTTTTCATAATTTGCAATTTATCAATTGACGAAAAACAACTATTATTCAGCAACTATTTTATAGTAATTAGAGAATGATTTATTTGAAATTTTTACCAGGTATACTCCTTTATTTAAAATGTTTTTATCGTTAAACTCAATTGTTTCAAAAATATCCTGGATATTAAATTTTCTGCTTTCAACACGATTTCCTGTTACATCAAAAAGTTCTATTAATACTTCTGAGTTTTCAAAATGCTTCAAGTTTACAAACAATCTATCCGTGATTGGATTGGGATATAATGCTACTTCTGCTTTATCTTCAATCAAATTATAGTATAGATTGTCAATGTGTATGGTGGTATTTAATCCATATACTTCATTTAAGAAAAATTCGTTCAACTTTAAATTTGCCTGACAGTGTTGTTGTTCGTTATTTATTGGAATACGTATAATAAATTCAGGCGACAACGGATTAACGGATGCATATGAAACTTTTACCGTATTTCCTGAAATTTGATAATTGGATTCATTAAAATCCTGAAGGCTAGACTCCAATTTCGTCGCAAAGTCAGCACAAATATTTTTTACATTTAACTCAAATTGAAATCCATAAATTAATTCCTTCCACAAAGGATAAATTTCTATATAGCCTGGTGTTGTAACTACATTAAATCCAGTGGATGAAGGATACTTTGGATTTAAATTGGAGCTTTGATAACTTTGATTAACATCTCCCAATTTAATGGCAATAAAATCCAAATGCTGCATATCATTGCTGGCAATTTCCTGAATCTCTAAACTGGCATCCAATTCTTCAAATGGATCATTTGGGTTTATAAATTTGTAGTCTTTATTTATAAAATGATAGGTTTTGTGCGAAGGAAATTCAGTGACTCTTCCTAAAATTAAATTACGGATGTATGCTACATCTTTTGTTGATATTGATTTACTCAAATCTACATCAGCTGCGAGTAAATCTTCAACTTCTTCAAGTAATTCAATTCCTAAAATATGCCTTTGGATTTTAATAATATCAGCTGTTGAAATGCCGGAAGGATCTGCTTGACTAGAAACCATTCCTAATTTGAAAATTTTATTTGCTGGAATATTGCTAAAGGAATAGTACCCGTTTTTATCTGCTGCAACTCCGTATGCCTTGCTATCAACAATTAAATTAGCTGATGCAGATTTAACAAGTTGATTAGTTTTAGTTTGTACCAAACCTGAAATGCTTACGTTTTGAAGACTGGTTGGGCACAAATTATTAACATCATCAATCACTATAAATGTTGTTACATTATTTACATTTCCTTCTAAATCCCATACATATAAATGGATATCGCGTTTACCAATACTGTCACAGGTAAAAATGCGCAGTGTATCATTTATGTCCTGTGAAAATGAAAATCGCAAATCAGAATCAGAAGTACAATTATCTGTGCTTTTTAAATTAAAACTTCTTGCGGTAATTGATACCATAGGGCCGGCTGCCATTTGAATCAAACTACTGGATAGTCCGAAAATCGCAGTTGCTGTTGGCGCTTTTCCATCTCGAACCTCGATGACGGTCTTTAAGATACCTGTATTATGACATGAATCATTCGCATAAAAACAAATCAAATGCCTGCCTAATGGGTACATGCCACTGGCATTATTCCCATTTTGTTGAACATCAATTTGTCCGTCTCCATTAAAATCAATGGTATAATGTAAGGTCAAATTGGAGGTTGATCCGCAATCAGATGCAATAATATTTGGTAAGATTACTTGTCCTGGTTGACAAGCAGGAGTCTGAATAAAAACAAGTGTATCCACGAGTCCTGTCAATACAGGAGCAACGGTATCCATTATTTTAATCTCCTGTATGTAAGAATAATATCCATTCGCCGCAATGTTAGGATTCGGTTTAAGATTTGGATTGTATTGACACCAGTCAATAACATACCAATACCTTAAAATTTTTGCACAAACACCCCCTCTGTCAAAATTGTATTTTTCATCTTTCTTGGATGTTTGGACGTTGGCACATGCATCTTCGTTTATAATTGGTATTCCCGCATTGATGGTATCTGAATCTATGCGACATGCAAATACAATTTTATGTTCTGGCCATTTGAGTTGATTTGGATCTAAGCCATTAAATGTTTTTGTTTTTAATACGGTAATTATTTGGGTACATGAACTTTGTTGCCTGTGAATATCTGTAGCAATAAATGTTCTTCTTATTTCACCAGAACCGCATGCATCCAATTGATTGTCAATAATTGTATCAATAGATAACAAGGCGCAATTATCACTTATAAAAGCACCCATTGTGAGCAACACGCTGTCCAAATCTGCACCACAACTTACAGTTACATTATAAGGACAGGTAATATCGGGGGCAATTTTATCAAGTACAATTGCCTCTATCATACAGTCTACATAATGTCCGCGATGCAAAGAATCTGAAACAGGACCATCACCTGGATAGACATCATAAACTCTTAAAATTACCCGGATACTAGATGAATCAACATCCTGACAGCAAAAACGAATCTTATCATCAAAATGATTTGCCGGATTCCCTGGATTTGAACATGAGTAACCGGATGGATTAAACATCCGTTTAATTTTGAAATACACATGACCACAATTATCAGTAGAACCTGCATCAAAAACTGTTGCAGGTATATCTGCAAAGCCTGGACTTGGTAAATTAATTGTTTGTTGTGGGTTGCAAACTAAATTCGGTACTGAGGCATCGTAAACGGTTACATAAGTAGAATCTCTGCCTGACATTCCACAATGATCAGTAACCGTATATACCACTTTGTAAACACCCGTAGCAAAAAACAGGATTCCTCCATTAGTATTTAAAGCAGTAAAAACATTGGAAGTTGTATATGTAATCGCGGTTGGACAAGCACCTGAATAATTCACACTTGCCGCAGGCATATTAAACAGGGTATCACATGCTTGAGGCCTCTTTATTTGAATGGTAATATCCGGCGGAGCCACCAATTGAAAATTCAAACTCGGCGCGTTTTCTGCACGTGCACTCGAACTGTCCAGACCCCAACAAATTAAGCAGGCAATCAGGACAGTCCGACAGGATGAATTACTAAAAAAACAAAGCCAATAGGCTGCTAAAGAGTTTACGGTGCACATATACTTGTAATTTGCTAAATCCTAAATCAAGCTTATCCGGTTGGGAAAACCGAAGAAACCCTATGTCTTACCTGAATGGTCAATGTAAAATTTGAGGAATAAACCTCTGTGTGTAAGTCTGGAATACAGGCTACCGTATTGGGATTAAATTAAACTGTATGGGTGGGAGAATCAGGGATGTTCAAATAAACTCACTAATGGAATTTATTTCATATTACAAAATTATATAATGTTTATTAGTCTGTAATACAATTGTTTGGGTATTTTTAATATTTTTATTTCCTATATATAAACCAGGTTTCTAATTCGCTCATTTTTAATTAGTTATTGTTAGCAAATGCATATGGATCGAAATCATAAAACCTAATGTCATAAGAATTTTAGCAGAATGAATCACATACATTCAATAATCAGGCATCATGAGAATGGGTGATTTTGCCATTTAGGCCTTTATGAACCAAGAATAAGGTTCTTACATTTTATTCGGTATTTAAAATCAATACCAAAGAAGGCTTTAGTAAAAGTAGCTTAGCATTTTCCTCAATACAGCATATTTCTAATTTGAACGCTTAAAGTTCCAATGTCCGGAAGTTTACTTTTCTAGAATTGCCCTTTGATTTTATTGTCTAATGCTCACAGGGTATGTTGTAGTGGACAATAGTTTTAAATTCTGCTAGCTCATTTGCAATTTGATTAGTAGAAAATTGAAAAACCTTCTTCAGCTAAATTTTTACTTGAAGTATAGTCTTGGTAACTTCTTTAAATCTCAAACAAATTTTAATACTATTCCTGACTTTAGTAGATATCAAAGTTCAGGGATAATTTTTTGATTGGATCTACATTATAAAAAAACCTCTTCCCGATCATTCGAGAAGAGGTGAAATAAAATTTGATTGAAGTATATTCTTAAGATAAGGTGGAAACCTAAAATCTGAGATTGCCACAAAAAAAAAGCCCCCTCCCGATCACTCGAGAAGAGGCCATCCCAAAAACCGATTTAACTTTTTCTCAATCGTCGATAATATATCATCGCTAACTAAGAGGATTTTGGGAAAGTAGTGATCTTATTCGATCACTACCATCCTTTTAGTTGCTGTATGGTCAGCGGCATCTAACTGATAGTATAATACTCCGGTAGCGTTCAATTCTGATTTCTGTACTTTAACAGTATTCATTCCTTTTACGCCATTGAGTTCAAATACTCTCAATACCTTGCCGGTTACGTCATAGATACTCAATTTAGCTTCTCCTGCTTGTGGAAGTCTGTAAGAAATTACAGTTTCTTTAGCAAATGGGTTCGGACTGTTTTGATACAATTCGAATACGCCACTTTCTACCACACCTTTTTCTGTACGTACACCTAAGCTGATGTCTTTTGTGCTCAATTGAGCATCATAAGCTTCTGCTGTAGTTACATCACTTGTAATTGCTAACAAGCTTCCAATGCTTGATTGGCTACTTGCGCGGAATACAACTGTGAATAAGGTTGCATTTGCATCAACACTTTGAGCTACTTTGCTATCCCAGCTTGTAGTCAAAATACCGTTGCTTACTTGAGTTGTTCCAAAGTTTGACTCATCAACATTCAATGCACCTGCTTCGATTCCTTCGAATGCCAATGCCTGACGGTCGAATTTCAATGTAAACTGGTAACCTGCGATATTTGTAAAGTCGCTTGATTTGAAAGCTACTTTATAAAGCTCACCTGCAACAGTTACGTTGTTGTCAACTTCTAAATGTAATTTACCATTATTTCTGCTGCTGCTTCCTGCAACGTTGTGGCCTCTGGCGTCAGTTGTTACATCACCCATTTTAACGGCTACAAAGTTTTCAATCAATTTTTCTTGAGCAGTAATAACCTGATTAGATTCTCTTGGTGCAATGAATGGATTGCTTCCGAAAACATAAGTCTTAGGAATAAATGTCCAAGATTGTACTTTAGAGAAGTTGCTGTTTACACCTAAGATTAACTTTCTGATTTCAGATACGTCTGCAGCAGTAATTGTAGCACTGTTGTTAACGTCAGCCGCAACCATTTTGTATCCACTGTTTAAAGTCTCAATTCCAAGAATATGTCTTTGAATCTTAACGATATCTTTAGTAGATACTCCATTTAATGGATCGTCATTTCTAGTAGGTTTAACACGGTATGTATTAGGTTTCAAATCTCCGAATAAGTATTTACCATCGTTGCTGGTAACCATACTCTTCATCATATTTGAAGAAACTAATAACTCAACATTAGATAATTCAGTCTGATCGTCGTTTTCAGTTTTCAATTCACCAGTAATATTACCGAATGAACCTGTATTAGGACAAACATCTTGATTGTCTTGTACGATGATTACTGTTTTGCAGTAGTCAGTATTTCCTTCTTCATCTTCTACCCACATTTGAACATCTACTAACAACTCGTCATTTGCACCTGCTGCTACGAAATCATCGCAGCATATTGTAATGCTTGTTGCATTTGGATCTCCATTGAAATAGAATTTCAGGTCATCCTGATCTGTACAATTGTCATAGCTTCCTCTATCCAAATCTTTTGCCCAGATTGTTACGCACTTGCTTGTTGGCATTGGTACGGTAATTACTCCGGTCAAACAATATGGTGTTGGTGCTTTGCAATCTTTGATTTCAAATAATTGGCATAATGTTCCAATGTTTCCGCAACCATCTTCTACAAACCAGCAGATCTTATGGATACCAACTGGATAGTTACCGCTTGCATCGAATGGATTGTTTTCATCGTCAGCAGCTGGGTTATGGTGGAACAATGGTGTACGACCTGCAGCAAACTCTTTACGAGTTAATGGACCTACTTTATAGTCATATCCTGAATGTTGTCCTTTACCATCATTGAATAAATCAATTTTATAGTCATAGAATAACCAATCCAATGGGCTACAGTTATCTGTTGCATCTGCTGTTAAGCTGATGTGACCATAACAAATGTTGTCTGTTGCATTCTTAACTGCTGGTTCGCAATCTCCAACGCTGATACTTACAACTGGTTTGTCTGTGTCATGAACTTTGATAATCTGTAAATATTCCCAACGACCATTTTCTGGATCGATGCTTGGATCGTATTGACACCAGTCAATTACTGTCCAATGACGTAATACTTTGAAGCATGCATCTGGTTCGATTGTGAATATTTCATCCACATACTCGATACTGATTAATGCACAAAGATCGTCTGCTCCGTTTTCTACTACAGGTCTTCCTAATAATGGATTGTCTGGGCTGATGTCAGCTCCACAACCATCAATAGTAGTTGCCTGACCTGTACAGTTACCTGGCCAGGTAATGTCATCATCTGGATCGCAATTGTCAGCTCCGTTGATATAGAATGGATCGCAATCAACAACCCAGATAATCTGAGTTCCTGTTACGCTGATACCATTTGGTCCACGAGCTACGATCGTACGGGTAATTTGACCCTGACCGCACTCTCTGTTATCATTTACACTGATGGTTGGTGTATTACCGCATGCGCTTAATACGTATCCGTCAAATCCCCAAACCAATTCATATTTTCTGTCATAATGAGCTGTATCAAACAAGCTTCTGTAGTAATCACAAGCTCTGTTCCAAGCTGGTGGGTTTGATGGTGGTGCACCAGGTACATATCCTGGGTAACCAGTATAATCATTACGTACACAATATTTGTAACATACTAAGTCATTAGTAACTACTTTATGTCTTTGAGACAAGTCAGTAACTACACGACCGAATGTTGGATCGTTTGGATCGTCAATTTTATCAACGTCAAACCAGAACCAGCAGCTTACCACGATATTTGGTGGTGGAACTACTGTAGGTACACTCTTATCTTGTACTTCAACTTCAACCATACAATCGCTGAAGCGGTTGAACAATGGTCCACCTGGGTTCATACGGTTTGGTGCAATTGGGCCTGCGCCTGGATCGCGATCAAATACACGGAATACAACCATTACTGTTTTACCAACATCTGAACAACAGAATTTAACATGGTCATCAAAATAAATTTGGTTACCATCCAAAACTGAGTTGTCATCGCCATTGATTCCAGCACAGTTTGTACCGTTATCAGCCTGATTTGCATTGCTACCGTTGTTTGTACCTCTTAACTGCTCCATGCGGATTGCCTTGAAGAAGATATGAGGAGCACAGTTGTCAAAACTTCCCTGATCAAAAGATTCTGCAAATATTTTTGCAAAGTTTTCACCAGGTGATTGATTACCATTAATGCTTACTACAGTTTTAGCTTCGCAAACTGCAACTGGTGGCACGTTATCAAATACGTTTAATGCAATTCTTTTCTTAGTTACGTTACCACAGCAGTCTTCTGCAATGATATAACCACTTTGGATTCCAACCGGCATGTTGATTACAACATATCCTGCATTTTCGTCACCCAAAACAGTACCATCTTCAACTTCAACTGTATAGTGGATTTCATTTGAACAATTGTCTCTCAACCAGGCTGGTGGAACTTCCCAACGACCTGTGCATGTCCAAACTTCCATATTAACGTTAACTGTATCTGGATACAGAATTTCTGGTCCATAAGCATCAGCAACTTTAATGATTTGGTTATGACCACCAACTAAGCTGGTACACCAATCCAAAACAGTCCATTGTCTTAATACTTTATAGCAACCTACTGGTCCTGCATCGCAACCTGGACGAGCCAAGTCAATAACGATATCTTTGTAAGTAACACCTAAGTTACGGCAGTTGATACCACCTGGGTATCCTGTACCTTGCCACATAACTACCTCATCTGGTCCCCAACATACTGGATTGTTTGCTCTCCAGCTTGGGTGTGCAGGGTAATACACTGGGTAAGGATTTGGGTGGCCTTGGTATGGACCTGAATCCAAACAATTCCAACCTAATACTCTAGGTAAACGCTCTCCGGCTAAGTCACCATTAGGACTTGGTAAGAAACCACCTGTTGCAAACCAATGTGCAGAGTCTAACAAGTAGCCATCAACACAATATGGGTATGCTAAGTAATGTGGGGTAACGTCTTTATCATAGATTTTCTCATTGCAATTCAACATTGGATTTTCAATGTTGTCATAATTTAAAGGCACAACAGCATCTGTTAATAAACCTAAACCAACTGTAATTGTCTGAACGCAAGTAGCTTTATTGCCAGATGCATCAACAACAGTCCAGGTACGTCTAATAACGCGGTCGTTGCCAATTGCACAAGAACCTTGAGTTACATTGTCTTTGTAAGAAATTGTATAGCTTCCGCAGTTTTCACGTACACCAGGTGTACCTGTAAAGAACGGAGTTGTTTCAGAATAACAAGGAACGCAAGTATCTCTTGCACATGTTAATACTGGAGGTAATTTATCTTCAACGGTAGCATGTCCCCAGCAACTGTTTCCAGTTTGTGGATCACGTACAGTAATTTTTAATTCTCTTCCGATATCTTGGTTACCTACCTGAGATCCAGTTACATTAGGCTGACGATCGATGATGGTATTGGTAATCCAATCACGAACCTCTACAGTATAATCATCGTAACAACGGTATGGGCCACCGGATAATACCTCATCAGCGCCAATTGTAGCAAAACAGTTTTCATCCAAGCTCACTTGAATTTCATCATGACATGCTAAAGCTGTTACTGTATTTGGATAAGGAAGTACGCATACGTCAAATTGACAAACTGTACGGTTATTTGAAGCATCAACAGCTTCATAGCATAATGTCTTACAACCAATTGGGAAATAAGATCCAGGACCATAAGGTTGTCCGCAGGTTTGAATAACCGGAACCATACCTAAGCCATTTGGGTCAATTCTTGAATACAATACCTCACCAGGAAATCCGAATGGGCTACAAGCAATACCGAAGTTAGCTCCTGCTAAGTTAACAGAAATAACACCGACACTACCTGCTGGAGAGTTGTGAACTGGATTGATTGCGATGATACTGTCTTGGAAAGTATTAACGCAAGTACCAAATCCAGGTAAGTTCATACTCATACCAGAGTTGATAGTACCTAAGATACCAAAACCTCTGATCTCACCAGGATTCAATAAGATACCACCATTACCACTTGCAGTTTGAGTTACATTGCTCGCATTACAAATTGGACCTTGACGTGTACCTGCTGCTGGTTTAGCCAAATAGATCGTATCTTTTTGGAAAGCCGCACCATTCGTCCATGCATAGGTACGAACTGAGTCAGTTGCACCAGTAGTTTTTAAAAGAGTCCAGGCAGATTTAGGCATATTGTTTAAACAAGTATTACCTGCTGCTGGCCAACCACCAGTTGGAGCTGCTCTCCAAGATGTATTTGCAGTATTACGGGTATAAACCTCGAAGGTACCTGCTGTGGTATTCGCACCACTGGTAAATACACTTGCAAAACCGCGGATATACATTGGACAGTTGCTTTTATTTCTAATGTCAAAGAAATAACCACCAGAGTCACCGCATGCGTTGATCCCGCAGAAATTCTGACCATATGAATTACAACCAACAAGACCTACGTTTTGACCGAATACTAATGGATAAGGACAGTTGTCCATCGCCATAAACATAGGAGCATTCCAAGCCACTTCGCATTCGCCAGGACCTGCATTTAAGTTAACACGACCTCCTTTAGGGCAAGCCGGATTAAATACAGGAGGTTCTGTATCTGCGATTACAATGGTTTGAGAAGCTGTATCGTCAACGCTACCAGCACGAGTTCTCCAGTACAATCTGGTCGTACCAGCTTGACCAATTACAACACCACCAGCAGGACAGCTTCGAAATCCTGTTAAAGAACTAAAGCAGGTTGCACTAACCGGAGTTAAGCTATATTCAGTCCGAACTGGTTGCGTTGGAGCACAACCTGTTGAAGCAATACATGCAATAGGAGCAGGAGAACATGACCCTGGAGCCAATGGAAGTATAATTGGAGTAGGAGAACCAACAATGTTTGCAGCCTGTTCGAATATTACGTTACCAGTAACAAACGTTCCTTGATTTCCACCCCAGGTATCATAACCTACCATAGTCCAAGTTCCGTTCAAATTCGCAACATCACCAATACGATCTCCAGCAACAGTAGTACTGGTCAGGTCGTTTAATGAGCAGAATTGAGGATTGAAGTCAGTAGAACAACCAACACCATTTCTTGAAGCCCAAGAACTGGAACCGATTGTAGCATCTGGCTTATATGGATTTGCATTTAAGAAGAACCCTGCATCTGTTGCTGACTGCAATGCTGTATCATTAAAGTTGAAGGTATGTGTACCTCCAGCGATCCAGCCAGAACCAGTGAACAAAGAAATTCTTCTACCACCTGGTGCCTGAAGACCGTAATAAACGTCCGTCTGCCAGTCCATGGTATAAGTTAAAGTAACTCTTGCCAATCGGTGGCAACTAGTTAAACCGGAAGCTGTTGTTGTTGATTTCATGGCAGCAGCAAACGTACAAGTATTATCAAAAACGGTTGAACCGCCTGGAAATGTAAACGTTTGAGCTTGCACATTCAATCCCCAACAAGCTACCATAAGCAGCAAGCTGAACCGGGGAAATTTTGAAATTAATGTCAAGACATCTTTCATGAGATATTGTTTTTAAGATTTTTTAAATTGATTATTGACAGCCATTTAGATTAACGCTTCAGTAGGTTAACCACATATTTGTATTCATCCGGCCAAATTCCAGCATAAAAGCTGTTGATGCTTTGGTTGGTAGTATACCCAATATTGGTGTCAAAAAATACTTCCGTCAAGCAAGATGACGTAGAAATGCTCGCATTGGATTGAGCGATCTCGCGTAAGCGGGATAAAATCCGTGCACGTAACATAAAAGACTGTGGATCACCTACGTTCAAGACACCTGACTTATAGGATTGATAAGTCTGGAATTCCTGATCGATCGTGTTGATCGCACTAACCCGGTCTTTTAACGCTGGAAATGGCAAAGGGGCATTCGCCAAGTTCACTGTTTGACCTATTGAAGAAAATTGAAATGCAAGGATAAACAATAGAATAAAGCCTGCAGATCCAACTTTTTCCAAAAGTCTCAAATTCGTTCTTTTCATGAGAATTAGTTTTGGTTATTAAGTTAAAAAAATCTTTATCAAAAAAGCCTTGAGACATACTGCTATGCATCAAAACCCTTATGGTTTCAAATCAGCTCACCTGATTGTTATTACAATCAAATGATCTTTTAAATACAACAACATGATTTACCAATGCCGATTACAGCCTGATTGAAATCACATCATTAAATAAAGACTTATACTAGTGGGGATTGCTTCGTCCGTGTAGATTAAGTCTTGAGTTTGGTTTATTTATAATTCATCACAACCCACAACAGGGCAGTGAATGCACAAAGATAGAAATCGACACATAGCTAGCATTACCAATAAAGTGGTAATTTTCATATTCGATTTATATTTAATATATAAAATTTTAACTTACTTTTAAGAATCATTTAATATTCCGGCTCGTCTTCCAGCAAATCTATAAAGACTTCCAGGTTAGTTCCTTCTGGGATCGCACTTGGAATTTTAGAGGAGATATTAGCAATCTTGGCTGGAATAAACAACATGGCCTTGCTTCCTTTTGGAATTTCTAATAAGCTTTCTTCAATTCCTATATTTAATGCAAATGCTCCAACAATAATTTGTTCAGGATTTCCTCTGGAGTAAGATTCTTCAACAAGCCCCAATTTTGCATGTTTTGCATAAAAATGAAAGCGAACCTTTTCCCCTAATACGGGTTTTAAACCCATTCCTGGTTTTAAAATCACAACCTTGACATTGCTTTTTGTATAACTGGTATAGCCCAATTTATTACCGTCTTCAATATCTTTAAGATAAAGTCCAAAATTTGTTTCTACGGCCCTACGTGTTCCTTCCCAAATTTCTTTATCCTTTTCAAGTTTCTTTAGTCGCTTTGCTTCCGCTTCTTCTACAACTTTTACTGGTTTGATGTCCAATATTGAAATCTTCCAGGTTATTTCCTTGGTTTTTAAACTGTCTTCCGGTTTGTACATTCCTGTTTTGTCTATTATTATACTATCTCCTTTAGATACATAATAAAATACTTCAGCAATTGGAAAAAACTGATCAATGGGAACCTTTTTAGTTCCAAGCAGCAAACTGTCTTTAGGCTCAAGGAGTTTTTTCATAGTTCGCCCCAAGTCTTGGGATCTCCGCTCCAATACACCCCCCACGTAAAGTTCTGCATTAAAAAAAATGACTTCACCCGGTTTTACCACAGGAGTCTTTTCATTTCGAGCCCAAATAAAATGGTAACCATGGTCTGTAGTCCCTTCTTTTAAATCAGCATAATCATTTTTACATGAATTGCTAATCGTTAGCAATACAAAGCATCCGGTGATCCAGTTTATTATGTTTAATCTCATTCTTTTATATTCTTTTAAAAATCCAATTACTGTTGCCCTAATAAATATGCTTTCAAATTGGCATTATTGAATCCAGCTATCATAAGGTCATAGGGTCCACTTTTTACATAGCGCAATTTTCGCAAATCCTGGGTTAATTTTAAACCGGTTTGTTTCGAAGGTACATGTTTAAAATTACCTTTTCCATCATTTAACAAGATACCTCCAACTCCTGCATCACTTCGTGTAGTTTCAACTTCCCGATTGTAATAATTTCCACCATAGATTAAGTCTTTGTATCCATCTTTGTTTACATCGTACACAACAACATCCTGAATGGGTGCAATTTGATCCATATTATTAAATGGCTTAAATGCAAATGAACCTCCTTCATTTATAAATATACCGGAATGAAATTCCGTTACATCCTTAACAATAGCACCTTCTTTCATGCCTTCTAAAATATCATCGATTGAATGTGAAGCAAATTCATTGTAGGTTTTATATTTTTCCTTAATAAACGGCATTTGTTCACTGCTGCATTGTCTGCCTCTCACCGGATAGTATTTTCCATCGCGATCATAAGAACCCAGGTAAATATCCCAAGTCCCATTCTCATCAAAATCTTTTAAGAATACTTTAAATGGTTTTTCAACGCTTGCTTTAAATTTAGTATTCATTCCCAGGTTACCTGCAATTAAATCCTGATCTCCATCTCCATCCACATCTTCTGATAGAATCACATTCCACCAACCTTTTAAATTCTCCATTCCATATTTAGTCGTTTCGTTTTTAAATTTACCAGATTCATTACTAAATACCATTGGACTCATCCATTCTCCAACAACGACCAGATCGAAATCACGGTCTTTATCCAGATCCACAAATGTTGCGCCTGAAACCATGCCAATTGCAGTTGCCATTTCAGGACACAAGTCTTTCGTTTTGTCAACAAATGTTCCTTTTTCATTTATTAAAAAAGCAGAGCGCTCTGACTTACCATAAAAACCTGGGACTTGTCTTCCTCCAACAAATAAATCCTGATCTCCATCCTGGTCAATATCCGCCGCACGAACTACTCCTTTGCTAAATGTCAATGCAGGAATCCGATTGCTTCCATCACTAAATTTTCCTGCACCTTCATTAATATAAAGTCTGTCTTTATAAAGTGGTGAACCCACTGCAAATTCATTGGACCCACTGGCAACATACAGATCCATATCCTTGTCTCCATCTGCATCAAAAAATAATGCATCGATATCTTCGGATGCTTTATGTGCATTCCACGGACTGGAAGTTGAAGGTAAAAATCCTCCATCTGCTTGTTGAATATACAAAACTCCATTTGTACCCGCGCAACCTCCTAAATAAATATCGTCATTTCCATCTCCATTAACATCACCTGTTGCTAAGCAAGGACCAAGTGTAGACATTTTATGTGGAATTAATATTTCCTTTTTATAATCATCGTAATAATTTTCCTGTGAATGAATTTCACCAATTATTTCCTGAGTAACATCTTTTGTTAAAACGGTTCCAGTTAACTCAAATAACTGTGCTCCCGTTTCCTCACTTGCATCAGTTTCTTTTAAAGTAAGTGTTTGATTGCATTTAACAGCTTTCTTTTTTAAAGTTTTACCGGATGGCCATCGTACAATCAATGAATCCAATTTTTCAACCGACCCGACTCCAAAATGCATGAAAGGTTCTGAAGTTGACATATAACCGCGTGCATTTGTTAATTCCAACATTTGCATTTTACCATTATCATAATAAATCGCTGCTCGCGCCCCATACGATCTGTAGTTGCCTTCAGGACCCACTAAATTCAAACGCAGGTAATTGCTACCGGGACGATTATTTGCATTATTTTGATATATAAAAGCATTATCACCAATATTATTTACAATGAGGTCCAGGTCACCATCATTATCCAAATCAACATATGATGCACCATTTGAAAAACTTTTTTGCGCCATACCCCAATCATCTACCACATTTTTAAATTTTAATTCCCCTACATTGTGGTACATGTAATTCACGATTTTTTCAGAAGGTGCCTTCTTAACCAATTCCAGTTTGCTCTTAATTGAATCAAACGGTTGTTCAAACATGGCTTGGTAGTCTCTATTTCTTACATCCCGCATTAAACCATTTGTAATGTATAAATCCTTAGCTCCATCGTTATCGTAATCTGCTAATAAAACCGACCAACTCCAATCTGTTTTTGAAATACCTGCCAATTGTGCTATTTCACTAAACGAACCGAAGCCTTGATTTAGTTGTAAAGAATTAAACATGTATTGATAATGAAATCCGAGTTCCACATTTTTCCAAAACTTAGGTATATCCATCCCTGCCATATTGGTTTTATTTCTATACCGGTCCTCGGCAACCATATCCACTGAAAAAATATCTAAAAAGCCATCGTCATTATAATCCGCAATATCACATCCCATACTAAACAAAGAGAAATGGTTCATTGCAGACTTTGCAACATCCCGGAATGTGCCATTCTTCATATTTAAAAATAAGAAATCTGGTTCTTTATAATCTACCGTAACATACAAATCTGGATACCCATCGTTATTAACATCAGCAGACACTGCACTCAGTGCATATCCTAGTGTGAATACGCCTGCTTCTTTTGTTACATCAGTAAAATGAAAATTATCATTTCGAAACAACTTACATGAATGATTTGCCTCCCATAACTTCGAAGAAATTCTTCTTAAAACGATATTTGGTGGCTGATTAACCTGAAACATATCTAAATCACCATCAAGGTCATAATCAAAAAAAGTTGCACTAATTGTATAAGTTGAATCGTTTAATCCAAATTCATTTGAACGTTCTGAAAACGTATTGTCTTTATTATTTATATACAATTTGTTTTTTCGCAATTCAACATTTTCCAATAAAAAACAACTTATAAATATATCATCCCATCCATCACCATTGACATCCGCAACCGTGGCCCCCGTGGTCCATTCAGGGCCACCTTCAATTCTTGCAGTATTGGAAATATCTTCAAATTTAAAATCACCCTTATTTAGATACAATTTTTCCGGCCCTTGATTGGAAACAAAAAATACATCCATCAAACCATCTTTATTAATATCGAGTACAGCAGTTCCTGCGCCTTGATAAATTCCATCATAATAATAATAATTAAGTTGTTCGGTTTCCTGAATGGTATTTTCAAAGCGTATGCCCGTCTCCTTCGGATCCATTAGTGTAAACAGGGTACCTGATTCGGATTTATTGTTTTTTGATTTAGTACACCCAATAAATCCAAAAATAATTAAAACGAAAAAATAATAGTTTGATGTGTTCATCTTTCAATTTTAAAACTTACAAAATTAGAATCTATCATATCCAAGAACTATTAACGAAAAGTTAAAAACAAAAGCTCTTAATAAATATAAATTTTATTAGCCTGCATGATTTGATTATTATTTGCGGTTAATAAAACCGGGAAATTTCCAAGTAAGATCAAACGCATTTCTCTTAAATCATTGTTAAGAAATAAACCGGTCCGATTGCTTGGTACAGATTCTAATTTCAAATTTCCGCGATTTAATAAAATCCCACCAACTCCTGCATCACTCCGCGTGGTTTCTACTTCACGATTGTGATAATTTCCACCATAAATTAAATCTACATGCTTATCCCGGTTAATATCAATGAGCGCGAAACTATAAATTGGAGCAATTTGTGCATAATTGGGAAATGCTTTGAATTCAAAATAAGTTCCCATATTTACAAAAACACCGGATCGAAACTCGTGTACTTTTTTAATTACCGCATCATCTAACTTTCCTTCTAATACCTGATCAATAGATGCTAAAGCAAATTCGTTATACGTTCTGAATTTGTCTTTAATAAATGGCATTTGTTCAGATGAACATTGCCGACCTCTTACCGGATACACTTTACCATCTTTATCAAAACTTCCCAGATAGGTATCATGTGTTCCGTTTTTATCAAAGTCACCTAAATAAACATTAAATGGTTTATCTAAGGAAGCTTTAAATTTAGAATTCAAACCTAAATTGCCTCCAAGTAAATCAATGTCCCCATCCTCATCGATATCAACATAGGCCAAAGTATTCCACCAACCTTCAGATTGATCTGTTTTCCATTCCTTTGATTTATTAATTAATTTACCACCATCATTTATTAATATCGTAAGTGGCATCCATTCCCCCACTACCGCTAAATCCAAATCTTTGTCATTGTCTAAATCCAACCACCAGGCATCGGTTACCATTCCAAATGAACCATTCAACTCACTACAGATGCGTTCGGTCTGATCTTGAAAACTTCCTTTCTCATTAATAAGGATGTAACTTCTCGTTGATAAACCATATTTCATTGGGACTTGTCTTCCTCCTACAAATAAATCAAGATCTCCATCCCCGTCAAAATCACCACTTTTTGCCACAGATTTACTGTTGAGCATAGTTGGTAAATTTTTTGTCGCATCCTGAAAGTTTCCACTACCATTATTTAAATACAAACGATCCTGATAAAGCAGCGAATTTTCTTCAAATTCATTGCTACCAGAAACTACATAAAGGTCCTGATCCCCGTCTCCATCTGCATCAAAAAATAAGGCATCCAAATCCTCTTGGGCTTTGTGTAATAACCAGGGACCATTTGCAGTTTGATCAAAAGTCTGTTGGTCATTTTGTAAAAATAACTGACCACTTTTCCCAGCTGCACCCCCTAAATAAAAATCTTCCTTGCCATCCCCATTGACATCTGCGGTTGCTAAACAAGGTCCTAAAGTGGACATTTTATGCGGAAGTAAAACTTCCTTTTTAAAGTCATCGTATTCATTTTCCTGATAGCTGATCCCCGGAACACATTGCTCTGAAATTTCTTCAGAAAATACATTCTTTGTAGAAAAATCCAACTGTTCAATTTTATTTGGATTTGCGTCTGTATATTTTACTACTATTCGTTGGTTTGCATTTACATCTTTAAACATTTGATATGTCCCATCCGGCCATCTTAATAAAATGGAATCAATTTTAGTCTCAGAAGCAAGACCAAAATGAAATAAAGGTTCAGAAGTTGACATATAACCTCTTACATTGGTCATCTCCTGCATTTGAAAATGATCCTTAATAAATAATTTTACGCGAGTACCAAAACCATCTTTATTCCCTGATGGTCCTTCCAATTTAATTTGAAAATAATTATGTAATTTTAAATCAGTTGTTTTATTGCGATAAACAAAAGCAAGGTCATTCATATTGTTAACTATTAAATCCAAATCGCCGTCGTTATCCAAATCTGCACTTGATGCTCCCTGGGAAAATGACAATTGGTTTACATTCCAGGAATCAGTAACATTTTTAAATAATAGATCCCCGGTATTTGAATACATATAATTTTTAATCTTGTATGAAGGAGCCATATTGATCATCTCCAGGACAGAACCTTTCTTTGCATTTATTGGATTCATACTTGAAATATCTCCCCCTAATTTTTCAAACCACTTGGTATTAAAATCTTTATTTCGAACGTCTCTTAAAAGTCCATTTGTTATAAATGCATCCTTGGTTCCATCATTATTAAAATCAGTTAGTAAGGTTGTCCAACTCCAATCTGTATTTGAAATACCAGACATCAATGCTATTTCACTAAATAAGCCGTTGCCTTGGTTTAATTGGAATGAGTTATACATGTATTGATACTGATAGCCATGTTTAACAAGATCCCAAAATTTCTTGGGATTCATTCCACTCATATTGGTCTTGTTCCGATAATGGTCTTCAGCAACAATATCCACCACAATCAAATCCAACCAACCGTCATTATTCATGTCGGCAATATCACCACCCATACTAAAAGTGCTCATATGCTTAAGACTTATACTGGTAATATCCTTAAAAGTGCCATCCTGATTATTCAAAAATAAGATATCAGGATGATCAAAATCATTTGCTACATAAATATCCGGATAGCCATCATTTGAAATGTCCCCAATCATCACACTCAATCCGTAATCATAATTTGTTACATCTGCTTTCTTAGTAATGTCAACAAACCGACCGTTAACATTTTCATATAAATGATCAGTATATTGAAAATCTACTTTGCCGGTCATTTCAAATTTATACTTCCTGCTATTTGGAGGTTGATTGACTACATATAAATCCAAATCACCATCTAAATCAAAATCAAAAAAACTTGCGTGTGCCGTGTAACCAGCATCATCAATTCCATATTCTTTCGCTCGCTCTGTAAATGTGTTGTCTTTATTGTTGATATACAATCGATTTGTGCGGTAATCCTTTATGTCGGATAACCTGCATGAGATATAAATATCCTGAAAGCCATCCCCATTAACATCGGCTATGGTTACTCCGTTAGACCATTCCATACCACCTTCAATACCCGCTTTCGCTGAGATGTCTTCAAACTGAAAATTTCCTTTGTTTAAGTATAATTTTTCAGGTCCCTGATTTGATACAAAAAACAAATCCTGCAAGCCATCATTATTGACATCAATAATTCCAGTACCTGCCCCTTCATAAAATTCATCGTAATAAAAATAATTAAAACTATCGTACTCTACAATATCATTCCTAAACAAAACGCCTGTTTTTGATGAATCCATAAGCTCAAAAACTCCTTGCTCAGATTTCTCATCTGCTTGGGTATTCTTTGTTGTACAATTTGTTAGTAAAAAGGAAAGCCCAATTCCAATTATCAATTGAATCAATCTTTTATTCAAAATAAAAACAGTATCATGTGTCCACTTTAGCATACTAAAATCCAAGTTTATTTCAGCTGAATTCAATTTATTTTGAATTCTCATTGTTTGAATTATTTTTTGATAATAAATCCAGTTTATTAATTACATGCCGACCTATTTTCCGACCTTGAATCAATCCTTCATTGATACCAAACTCATAATGGATGCCGCCATAAAAACGACTTCTTGAAGCTTCCAGTGCTGCATCAGAAATAGAATTAAAGGATCTTACATCAAATCCCCAACGAACAATGGTTGAATCCTGAAAAGACTTATCTCCAAAAAAGTGGATTAAGATTTCCGAAGCCGCACCTGAAATTACACTGTGACCACTGGTATATTCAGGAAAAGGTGGTGTTTGGATAAATGGAGTCCATTTCGGATCGATGTATCGATTGATATAAGTTACCGGACGTATCAGTTGACAGGTATATTTTGCATTCCAACAACTTATAATGCCATCAAATATACCCAGACAAACGTGTGCATAAATTTTAGAGGATTCGTGCAGGTTTAAATTATTTTTTTTGCAAAATTCTTTGGTAATGTTTAACCAATGACCCGGAGGACTGATGCGATGTGTAAAATAGGTGTTGTGTCCAGTAGTAAAATATTCATTTGGATTATCATCCCAGTATTTTGCCAATAATTGGAAATCCTTATTTTTTAAATTATTGGTATCGTATACCGCTTTAGTATATTTATAAAATTGCGAATTCTTATCTTTACTAAATAGTGGAGGAGCCGGCGGGAAAAATTGATTAATGGAATCCAATAAAATATACCGTAAAGATTTCCAATTTGGCTCAAGTGCTTTATCATAACTTGGAGGCGTGATGGTCCAGGTACTATCCGCATCAGGGATGGTATATTGTGCAGCTGATTTTACAAAAGCATAATTATCTTTTAAAATCCAGGCTTTAACCTGTTTAGCAATAAATTCAGCATAAAGTTCTGATTTTTGACGGGTTTCCTTTGGTACATCCTTAATCTTCAATTCAAATTCTGTTGTTAGCGAATCGATCAGATATTCACTGAAGACCATCCCCTTTGCAACAATGCAAAAACTTTTTAAAGCAGCCAATGGATATGAAATACCTGACGTATCAAAATCTGGTTTCGGATTCCATTCTTTTGAAATATACTTCATAAAAGAACGTCCAGAACCATTCTCCATAACTTCATAACAAGTAACATAAGGATAAACGAATACACGACTTGCGACCGGCGGAGAATAGATATCCTCCATGGTTATATCCAATATTTTATCTGTACAATAATGAATAAAAGATTCATCAACAGCAGCAGATTGCTCTTTGTGAGTGCAAGCTCCGAGTCCAGATATTAAAATAATAAATAATAATTTATTCATCCCATTAGTTATTTCTGATTTTTAATAACTTGGTTTTACCATTGTTTTCAGTAACCAAGATGCTTTTTGAATCCGCTACTTTAATAAATCTCATTCGACGCAAATTGCCTGGAACATAAAAACCCGAATTCGAAACTGGCACCGGTTGAAAAGTAGCAACTGATTCCTGGTTCTTTTGGAGCAACAGACATCCAATAGATGCATCATAGCGACCAAAATCTATGTCGGTATCATAAAAATTACCACAGGTCAGCAGGTCCTTTTTTCCATCTTTATCAATGTCCTGAATTAAAATCCCTTTAATCATAGAAACCTGGGTCTCTGCCGGCATTAATTGTTTTTTAAATTTACCGGATTCATTCCAAAAAATACAACTCGACATTTCATAGGCTTTCAGGTGATATGCTTTCTCCAATTTATCTTCTGCGACAATTTTATTCATAGGGGTAATTCCATATTGAGCATATCTCAAATATTTTTTTCGAAGCGAGGTCATTTGTTCCAATAAGCGATCTCTTGAAACAACAGGATACGAAGTTCCAAATACGTATGTACTTAAAATTGCGTCCATGGTTTTACTATTATCAAAATCTGCAGCAAACACTTCAACTGGCTCGGTAGCACTTGCCTTGAATTTCGAATTAAGGCCTAAATTACCGGCTACCACATCAAGGTCTCCATCTCCATCTAAATCCTCAACCTGCAAACTTTGCCACCATCCTTCCGTTCCATTTAAATTGAAGTCTTTTGTTCTATTTTCAAACCCGGTTCCTGTATTGATCCAAACAGTTATTGGCATCCATTCTCCGCAAACAATCAAATCCATTTTACCATCGACGTTCAAATCACAGGCCACAGCATCTTTAATTATGCCAAATAATGTATCTTTATTAAACCAGGATTTTGTTTCATTTGTAAAACTTCCTCCTTTATTAATTAATAAAAAGGATTGTTCAGCATAAGGATATGCAGCAGGTGATACGCCTCCTCCAACAAATAAATCTTGCTTACCATCTCCATTTGCATCAATGACAATTACGTTAGATCCATTCTGAAATTCTTGTGGAATGAGTCCATCCGATTTGGAAAAATTGCCCTTGCCATCATTTAAATACAAACGATCCTGGTATATTTTATTTCCTTTGTCCCACAAATAGCCGCCACTGACCACATACAAATCCAAATCCTGGTCTTGATCTATATCTATAAATGCAGCAGAGACATCTTCATAACTTGAGTCGTTTTTGAAAGCAGTTTGAGTGGAAATTTTAAATGAACCTTCCTTTTGAAAATACAAGACACTTTCCTGCCCAACAGCTCCTCCTAAAAAAACATCTTCAGTACCATCTTTATTTACATCACCAATAGCCAGGGCCGGGCCTTCCGTTGAATTTTTTAAATGGATGATTGGCTCTCTTTTAAAATCTGTAAAGTAGTCTTCACGATGCACAAAATTGATACCCGCATCGTATTCTTCAATAAACCGAAGCGTTTGGTCTTGTTTGTTTTTTGAATCCTGGATAACCGTTCCATCTTTACTATCTAACGTATTGATTGCATTTATTTGGATTGTATTGTAACGTTTCTTTATCCCATCCGGCCAATGTACTTCTACAAAATCAACTTGTGCGACGTCTTTTAAGCCAAAGTGAATAATCGGATCAACAGATGACATAAATCCGCGAACCGGATTAACATATCGAAATTGTTGTTTTCCACCAGCTAACTGCAACATCACTTTTGCACCTATTCCTCCTGTATTTTTTCCTGCTCCTTTTAATTTAATTTTCAAAAAATTATACTTGAATTTTTGAGTGGCTTTATTTTCCAATACAAAAGCATGATCATTTATATTATTTGTGACAATATCCAAGTCCCCATCATTATCAAGATCGACATAGGCAGCCCCGTTAGAATAGGAATCCGGGCCGGCATTCCATTCATCACTAACTTTGGAGAAATTTAAATTACCATTGTTCTTGTAAAAGTAATTTTGGATTTTTCCTTCCGGACAGACTTTTTTCCATTCCGGAAATGAAATTGCACCGCGACCACCAGTGGCTTTCATCAATGAATCGAGTGTGAATTTCTTATAATCCATGTTGGTAACATACCTTCGATACCCATTGGTAATGTAAAGATCTTCGAATCCATCGTTGTCATAATCTGCAGCAATGGGAGCCCATGACCAGTCTGTATGTTCAACATTCAACAAAAATGAAATATCACTATAAGACTTGTTTCCATTATTTAAATGAACACAATTTTTTGAAAATTGGGCTTGTAAATCATACTTCACCATTTTATAAAAACGATCATAGTTCTGATCGTCCATTAAGGTTTTCTGACGCAAATTATCTTCCGGCTTCATATCAACTGTCATCAAATCAAAATTGCCATCGTTATTTAAATCAAAAATTTCTGAACCCATCGAAGAGTGCGATTGATGACTGAAATATTTTTCAAATGATTTTGTGAAGGTGTGATTTTTATTATTAATAAATAAGACATCCGGTTGAAGGTAATCATTGCATACATATAAATCCGGATAACCATCTTGGTTTGCATCCAGAACACATAGACTTAAACCAAATGCTACATGTCCAATCCCAGCTTTTAAAGAAATGTCTTTAAAATTGCCATTGCCTAAGTTTTCATAAAGACGATTACTAATATAGGTGCGACTCGTATCTTCCGGTACATAATAACGGCCTTTTTCATCTTGATAGATATAAATATTATTAATATCCTGCCAACTCACCGGATGGTTTACCATAAATACATCCAGATCATTGTCCAGATCCATATCAAAGAAATAAGTTTGCGTACAAAAACTCTGATCATTCAGATGGTATTCCGGGGCGCGATTTGTAAATGTCAAATTTCCATTATTGATGTAAACTATATTTTCCCGGTAGATTGGATCAAACAAACCACTTTTACTTACAAAAATATCTAATAGGCCATCACCATTTAAATCAACCATAGAAATACCGGTCTTGATTCCAAGGCCACCATCAACTCCGGCTTCTTGAGTAATGTCTTTAAATTTAAAATTGCCCAGATTCAAATACAGTTTACAAAAACCCATAGTCGAACTAAAATAAAGATCTGCCAGGCCATCTTGATTGATATCACCAGCTGCTACTCCTCCCCCATTGTAGAAATACTCATAATTAAACATATTAATTTCTTCCCCGTCTTCAACATAATTTATGAAGTTGATATTGGTTTGCGTGGAATCCCGCAGCACAAACAAAGGATCTGAAGTAGTTTTTTTAATTTCAGATGATTTGGAACAGCTGAGATGGAAAGAACAAACTATTAATAATAGCAAGTAGCTTCCATAGCTTTTTAAATCATTGAATATAATGGGAAGATTTAGCATTAGGAATAGGTTCAATTCAGATTTATAAGATCCAGGTTAATTAATTTAATAAATTCATTATCTGGAAACATGCATTTAAATAATTATTCCGAATCCCCTAATTCATGCGTCATCTATTATTTAAATCCTGTATTTAAACAGATATGATAAATTTATTTAATATCAGGTTTAAAAAACAAAAGCCTACCGCAAGGCAAGCTTTTTATGGAGATGCAAAATTATTTATAAAATCTGAAATTCCTTACTTCTTTTCTTCCATTGCCGGAACTGCTTCTGGTTCTGATTTACTCATCCCTTCATCCATTTTGGGAGCTTTAGGCTTGGCCTTGTACAATTCAAAGGCAAGTGTAAGTTCATGAGACCCATTATTAAAGTTTTGAAATTCCAAATAGGACTGATCGTAGGAATACATGAAACTAAACCGGTCGATTTTCACCCCACCGAGGAGTGAAACCCGATGCCAGGATGGATTATAACTATAGGTAAAACCAGCGAACAACCTGTCATCCAGCATTTTAGCTAATACATTTAAATCTGTGCCAAATGGTACATCCGATATTTTTCGCAGTCCAATCGATGGCTCAATGACCATACGATATTCAGGCAGTCTCCAGATAGCTCCTAAGAATCCGGTAAAACTCACCGGTTTATCTTCCTTTGGACCTGTGGTTGTTTTATTAGAATTGTCTAATCGTGTTTCCACCAAGTGAGGAATGCTGATTCCAATGCGGAATTTATCCTGGATTTCGGCATACAAACCAAAATCTGCACCAAAGTACTTTTCGCCATTTACTGCACTGTTGATATATGGATCCGGACTTTCATGCAACGGATCTGTAATTGCTTCATTATCCAGGTTATATTGGATATATGCTCCGGAAAGTCCAAAAGACATCCGCATATTATCGCTTGGTCGAAAATTGTAAGCGTAATTTATCTGACCTTGAAATCGGTTGGCAACTCCATAATTTTCAGAATAAATCATGGCTCCAAGTCCCATATTGTTGGCTGGACTGGCATCTATTCCTAAAGTAAGTCCTTTCGGTGCCCCATCAAAACCAGCCCATTGATTTCTAAAGTTAAAAAGCAAGTTGGACGTACCATTAAACCCTGTATTGGCTGGATTAACCAAAAAAAGATTTGCATAATAATGGTTATAAACCGCTTGCGTTTTCAAGGCTTTTGCATAATCCTGAGCATTCAGACTACCAAATGCAAGGATCATAATTACAAGACTTAATATATTATATTTTTTCATAATATTTACTTTGTATGCGTTAAACATTAACGTACTATGGTTACAGTGCCTTTAAAATAAGCATCATTTTTACCCGGTTCTTTGACTTTCAGTACCCACATATAGGTTCCTTCAGTCAAATCGTCTCCATCTTCGTCTTTACCATTCCAATCATTTACATAATTAATTTTTGAGTAAACCTGATTTCCCCAACGATCATAGATTGTTAAAACATTATCATTCAAATTTGCACAGGTAATTTCAAGAACTTCATTGAATCCATCCCCATTGGGTGAAATTGCCAGACGGCCTTTATAGCAATCTTCCGGTTCATTTCCAACGCAGACAGTAAAGGTTTCTGTTGCTGTACAATTATTTACATCCGTTATTGTAAGCGTACATTCCCCTGCTGATAAATCATTTGCCCTAACTAAAGTGCTTCCACTACACCATGAATACGATATAGGTTGTGAAGCACCTGTTACAATGGCTTCATAGACTCCATCGGAAGATGTATTGGTTGATGCACAGCTGATGCGTTTTGCCGTCAGACTGATTGATGGTGCATCTTGAATGGTGATATTATTTGAAACTTTTGAATTTCCAGCCTCATCTGTAACGGTTACTGAATAGGAGCCAGGACACAATCCCAGTGCAACATTTGAATTTAATGCTGCATCGTGGGACCATCGGTACCTATAAGTATGAGGTCTTGGATCAGAATGAGTTACTGTGACTACTAATTTTCCATCGCATCTTCCTACGCAACTGATGGCTTGGCCATTTGCTTTTGCTTCTATTTTTAAATCTACTGTAATGGTCGGTGGTGTTGAGTTTTCGGCA